>JAITEA010000162.1 GCA_031282285.1 Helicobacteraceae bacterium | reverse complement strand
ACAAAGGCGTTTTCCGGCGACGAGATCGGCGCGGACATACTCTCCGTAAGCGCGGCGATCGCATCCTTATCGTCGCCCAGCATCGCGCCGAGCGTCTTATCTAGCGTCTTAGCCGAAGGGCGCGCGCTCAAAACCTTCGACAGCGCCTCGATCGTTCTTAGATCGCGGCGGCTAAGAAAGGTCGGATCGCTTTGTACAAGCGCGATCAGCGCCGGATGCGCGCGCGTTTGCTCCGCCCATTTCAGCCACTCTTTAGCGTCGATCGCCGATAGTTTGATCGCCGCGCACCCCTTCAAAGCCAGCTCCTGCCGCGCCGTAACGATAAAACGGCAATCAAACGCCTTGCCCAAAATCGTCCGCGTCGCCAAAAGCGGCTCTAGCAGCTTAACGCTCTCCTGCGCCGCGTTTTCCACGATCGCAACCCGCGCGTCGAACAGACGCGATCCGATCGCGCCCAGATATTCGCCCGCCAGCTCGAAGCCGTGAATAATCGGCGCTTCCGGCGCCAGCGCGCGGGCGAGCGTCGTTTTGCCGCTTTGCGCCTCGCCGGTAATCGCGCAATCTACGCCCGCTTTCAGCAGGGCGCTTAGCGTCTCGAACGCCTCGTCCCTACGCATTTTAGCCCGCTCTTTCGCCAAGCCATACGAGCTTGAACCTATACCCGTGGCGCGGATTGTCAAACAGCCGCGTCAGCCGTTTGGCGAAACTCTTTTCAAACGCCAGCCGCAAAGACCACGCCGACTCCTCGTATATCCGCTCTATCCACGGCAGGAATATATCGCGTTCCAAAGCTTTGTCAAACCAGTCGATCGCGCATTGGCGGATTTTGCCGTTGGAGCTGTCGAGGCGACCAAACATAAAGCTGTGCGCGTCGTACTGATCGCTGAAATTAACCAGCGAATCGATAATTTGCGGGCGCAGATCGATATTTTCGTCGTAAAAGGCGCGAACAAGCCCGAAATGCTCCGGTTTGCCAAAGCTCGCCAGCGATTTCAGCGCCGCCACCCGCGCTTCGGGTTCGTCGTCGATCAGCAGTCGGATTAGCCGTTTTTCGTATATGTCAAACCCAAAATAGCGGATCGCCTTCAGCGCGTTGATCTTTACGCCGAAATCGCCGTCCTCCAGCATCGCCAGCGTCGCTTCCGCCGCCGCGAGTTTGCCCAGCTTCAGTACGGTTTGCGAAAACGCGGCGCGCTTGTCGGGCGCGATCGAGTTTAGCTGAGACAGAAAGGCTTCGGCAGTCATAGCCGCATTTTACGACTTAACGCCTTCAAGCGCGCTAACGATAAAATCTGAAAATTTTTTCAAGGACGCTTAATTATGAAAAAGATCGTCGTCGTTTTTTCGGGTCAGGGTACGCAGGCGGTTGGTATGGGCAAAAGCTTCGTCGAAGGCTACGATTACGCCAGAGAGCTTTTGGCTGAGGCGAGCGACGCGCTTGGCTACGATCTGGGCGAAATACTGTTTGAGGAAAACGACCGCATCGGGCTGACGCAATACGCGCAGCCGGCGATCTTATTTGTCTCTTTAACGGCGTATAAGCTCTTTGAAAGCGAGCTGCCAATCAAGCCGCTCTATGCGCTCGGACACTCGCTTGGCGAGCTTAGCGCGGTTTGCGCCGTAGGCGGTTTGAGCTTCGCGGACGCGCTGCGGGTAGCCAGCGAGCGCGGCAAACTGATGCAAAAGGCGTGCGAAGGCGCGCGGGCGGGTATGATGGTAACGCTGGGCTTAAGCGACGAAGCCGCCGAAACGCTCTGCGCCGCGGCGCGAGACGAAGGCAAAAAGGTATGGGCGGCAAACTACAACTGCGAAGGGCAGATCGTCCTCGCGGGGCTGAAAGCCGATCTGGAGAGCCTGATCGAACCGGCAAAAACGGCGGGCGCCAAACGCGCAATGCTGTTAGATATGTCCGCGGCGAGCCACTGTCCGCTGCTCGCCAGCGCGCAAGCGCCGCTTAAAGAGATTTTAAGCCAAAAGTTAAGCGCCGATCGTTTTCTTTCCCCAGTTATCTCTAACGCCACGGCGAAACCTTACCAGACCAAAAGCAAGGCGATCGCGGCGCTAAGCGATCAACTGGTTAAACCCGTGCTTTACAAGCAAAGCGTGGCGGCGATTGAGAACGAAGCCGATCTGTTTATCGAGTTTGGGCGCGGCGGCGTGCTTAAAGGGCTCAACAAAAAAATAACCGCCAAAGAGACTATAAGCGTCGCCGACGCCGACGATCTTGAGAGCGCGATTGAAACCTTAAGCAAAGGAGAGTAGCGATGATTGGGATAATCGGCGCGATGATCGAGGAGATCGAGCCAATCTTGGATCGGCTTACCTGCGTGAAAACTACGCGAATCGGCGGCAACAAATATCACGAGGGATCGTACGGCGGCAAACAGGTAACGGTAGCCTACAGCCGCATCGGTAAAGTAAACGCGGCGCTTACCGCCGCCACGCTGATCGAGCGGTTCAACGCGGAGAAGATTCTCTTCAGCGGCGTGGCTGGCGCGCTCAAAAGCCATCTGAAAATAGGCGATCTCATATACGCCGAGCGGCTTGTTCAGCACGATGTGGATATAAGCGCGTTCGGGCATCCGCTTGGATTTATCCCCGAAAGCGGCGACTACTTTGAAACCAGCGCGCAGTTGAACGAAATAGCCGCGAGCGTGGCGCTTGTGCGCGGCGTGGAGCTTGGCAAAGGGACGATCGCCACGGGCGATCAGTTTATCGCCGACGGCGCCAAAAAAGAGTGGATACAAAAACAGTTCGGCGCCGACGCGGTGGAGATGGAGGGCGCAGCGGTGGCGTGCGTGTGCGCGGCTTTTCATATTCCCGTTTTTGTGCTGCGCGCGATCAGCGACGCGGCGGATATGGACGCGGGATTTAACTTCGACGAGTTCTTGAAATCTAGCGCGAAGATCAGCGCCGATTTTGTGCTGGATATGGTCGCCAGATTATGAAAACCATAGCGGCTAGGCTGCCAAAGCGCGTTATTCGATCCTTTACGCAGACGATCGCCGATTACAACCTGATCGGCGAGGGCGATCGCGTTTTGCTTGGTTTAAGCGGCGGCAAGGATTCGCTGACGCTAGCGCACCTGCTTTTGAGGGCGCAAAGGCGCGCGCCGTTTAAGTTTGAGTTTCTCGCCGTTACGATCGACTACGGTATGGGCGAGGATTTGACGCGCACTGCCGCGCACTGCGCCGAATACGGCATTCCCTACCATATCGAAAAAACCAATATCTTTGAAGCCGCGCCCAACCATATACGAGAGGGCAGCTCGTTTTGCAGCTATTTTTCGCGTATGCGGCGCGGCGCGCTATATTCGTTCGCGGAGAAGAACGGCTATGAAACGCTGGCGCTGGCGCATCATCTCGACGACGCGGCGGAGAGCTTTTTTATGAGCCTGTTTTACGGCGGCAAGATGCGATCGATGCCGCCCGTCTATTACGCGAGCGATCACAAGGTCAAGATTATCCGCCCGCTGATCAAGACAAGAGAGGCGCAGCTTGCCGAGTGCGCCAAGGAAAACGGCTTTCCCATAGTGGGCGACGAGAACTGCCCCGCGTTTCAGATGAATGTCAAAATGCCCCGCGTCCGATACGAAACCAAAGCGTGGCTTAAAGAGCTGGAGTCCAAAAAGGCGGGGCTGTTCAACCAGTTTCGCCACGCCTTCGAGACGCTCGACGCGAAATCTTTTGCCGACAGGCGCTATATTTAAGCGCTTTTCTTGTTTTGGGCGCTATACTTACGCTAAATGGGAGGATTAAGATGCGACTGGTTAATTTGATTGCGATCTTGGCGATCGCGGCGGTTGGTTTTGTCGGTTGCGACAGCGAAAGCGGCTCTGAAGCCGATACCTACGAGCGGCAAAAGGCGCTTGACGACGGCGACTACGACCGCGTGCTGGAGCTGACG
>JAITEA010000156.1 GCA_031282285.1 Helicobacteraceae bacterium | reverse complement strand
GCCGATCAGACCAATCTATTGGCTTTGAACGCGGCTATTGAAGCGGCAAGAGCGGGCGATCAGGGAAGAGGCTTTGCCGTAGTAGCCGACGAAGTAAGGAAGTTAGCCGAAAGAACGGCTAAGTCCATAGACGATATTACCGCTATGATCAATAAGATTCAGGCTTCCGCTAACGAAGCGGTAGAAGAGATGGATAAGGTGGTAAGACAGGTTGAACAGGGGCAGAACCTTACCAAAGAAGCCGGAGATAAGATGAGAACCATCAGCGATCAGGCTAACAAGGTAAGCGAAGCTATAGACGAAATATCCAACGCGCTTAAAGAGCAGAGCTTGGCTAGTCAGGATATAGCCAAGAATGTGGAGAATATAGCGCAGATGACGGATAAGAATAATGAAGCCGCTTCAAGCGCTTCCGGCGGCATTAAAAGAGTCAGCGCGCTTTCAAACGAAGTGAACGCGACGCTGGAGCAATTCAAAGTCTAAGCGATCGTTAGCCGCAAGCGTTTTTTGCTTTTGCGCTTGCGGCTGGACGCTAAATCAGGCGTTTAGCCAGCCGTTAAGCGCCGCGATCGAATCGTTCGCGGTCAGATCGCACATAACGGGCGTGATCGAGACAAAACCGTCTCTGATCGCCTCGTAATCGCCGTTTTCGGTAGGGACAAAATCCAGAGGGTGCGCGCCAAGCCAGAAATACTCCTCGCCTCGCGGGTTTGTCCGTCTGATCGCCTCGTTGCGGTATATTCTGCCGCCGCCTCGCGTAATCTTCCACCCCTTGCACAGATCGGCGGCGATATGCGGGATATTGACATTTAGCAGTTGGCGCGGCGGGAGCGGAAAGCCGCCCTCCAAAATCTTAGCGACGATCTCGCGGGCGGTTTTGGCGGCAAGATCGTAATCGTAGCTGTAACCGCCGCCCTCTCTCCTGCTCATATACTGACTGATCGCAATCGCGCTCACGCCGTTTAGCGCCGCTTCCATCGCGCCCGCGACGGTGCCGGAGTAGGTCATATCCTCGCCCAGATTCGCGCCGCGGTTGATCCCGCTTACGACCAGATCGACCTTGCTATCCGCAAAGAGCGAATGCAGAGCGAGATAGACGCAATCAGACGGCGTGCCGTCGTCAAGCTTATAAAAATCGTCGCCGACGCTAATGAACTTCAACGGGCGCGTCAGCGTCAGGCTGTGCCCGCACGAGGATTTTTCCGTCGCGGGCGCGACAATCGTCAAACGCCCCAAAGGTCTGAGCGCCTCGATCAGCGCTTTTAGCCCGTCCGCTTCGTATCCGTCGTCGTTGGTGATCAGTATGTTTTTCAAACGCCCCTCCGAAAACGGCGATCATAGCTTAAAAAGGTTAAGCGCGCTTTTGTTAGCATAAACGAGGCTTGTTTTGGGGCGTTTTTTGGCTGCAACGGCTTGCTTAAAATAGCAAAAGGGCGGGGTTGTGAAAGTAAAAGATCATTACAACGGCGATTACGCCAGATCGTTAGCCGATCAGATAAAGACGGCATATCAGGGCTTCAACGAAACGCAATTTGTAAATTACGCGGTAAAACATATAGCGGGCAAAGAGTTTTCGCAGCGAATGGATATTTTTGCCGACGCTTTGGAACTCTGTTTGCCAAATAGTTACGAGCAAAATATACAAATATTTGAAAGTATATTAGGAGAGGAACTGCAACGGGAAACGGGAATGTTTTCCGAAGGCTGGCGGCTTTGGCCTATCGGCAGATATGTTGAAAGGCACGGCGTTGAAAACATAAGGGTTTCGTTAAACTTTATCAAAGAACTTACCAAAAGATTTACCGGAGAGTTTGCCATACGACCGTTGCTGGCGCATAAACCAAAAGAGACGATAGCGGCTATGATAGAGTGGAGCAAAGACGAAAATGTACATATAAGGCGGCTTGCGAGCGAAGGCGTTAGAATAAGTTTGCCGTGGTCTAAAAAGCTATATGTGGCGATAGAGGAGTTTGAAAGTTATAAGACAATTTTAACAAACCTAAAAAACGACGAGTCAAAATTTGTGCAAAAAAGCGTGGGCAATAACTTAAACGATCTCTACAAAGCGTATCCCGAAAAAGCCAAAGCAATAATCAACGAATGGAACGGCAATAATCCAACCAAAGCGACATTGTGGATCATAAATCACGGCTTAAGAAGCTCCGCAAAGAGCAAAAAATAAACGCCCCGCCCTACCTCGCTCTGGCGGGTCGCGCTCAAGCGGGCGCGACCGCGGCAAAAAGAGGAAAACAGGGCGCGCGCGGGCGCAAAAACGGGCGGCGGCGGCGAAGTTTAATCTAACGCCTGTTAGCATTCGCAAAAAATCGCAAGGATTATTCAATGGTTACGGCAATGGGCATAACTCAGCGCTACGGATCGCGGGTTTTATTTGAAAATATCAATCTTACGCTGGACAAGGGCAAGCGTTACGGCTTGATCGGAGCCAATGGCGCGGGTAAAACGACATTCCTCAAAATCCTAACGGGGCAGATAGAGCCTAGCTCCGGCAGCGTATTCGTCGATCCCAACGCCCGCGTCGGCGTTTTGGATCAAAATCAGTTTGCCTACGAAAACTACACGCTTTTCGACACCGTTCTGATGGGCAACAAGCGGCTTTACGACGCGCTCAAAGAGAAAGAGAGGCTCTACGCCGAAGGCGCTTTTGACGACGATAAGGTCAATAACCGCCTCTCCGAGCTTGAGATGATCACCGCCGAAGAGGACCCCACCTACGAAGCCGACACGCGGGTAACGAAAATCTTGGAAGAGCTTGGCTTTAGCGAAGCCGAACGCCAGAAAAAGATGAGCGAGATAACCGGCGCTGAGAAGTTCAAAGTTCTGCTGGCGAAGGTGTTGTTCCCAAATCCCGACGCGCTGTTTCTCGACGAGCCTACCAACAACCTCGATCTGCCCACGATCGCGTGGCTTGAGGAGCGGCTGATTCGCCACGAGGGAACGCTGGTCGTCGTCTCGCACGATCGCCACTTCCTCAACGCCGTATGCACCAATATGCTTGATGTCGATTATAAAACGATCCGCGAGTTTGCCGGCGCTTACGACGATTGGTATATCGCGGCTACGGTTTTGTCGCGTCAGGCGGAGCTGGAGCGCGAAAAGAAGCTGAAGGAGAAGGCGGAATTGGAGCGGTTTATCGCCCGTTTCAGCGCCAACGCTTCCAAAGCCAGACAAGCCACAAGCCGCCAAAAACAGCTTGAAAAACTTGATATAGAGGCGATCAAACCATCGTCGCGCCGCGATCCGAGCATTGTTTTCAAGCCTAATCGCAAGATCGGCAACGAGGCTTTGAAGGTGGAAAATCTGAGCAAAAGCTACGGACCCCGCAAGGTGTTTGAAAATCTGAG
>JAITEA010000126.1 GCA_031282285.1 Helicobacteraceae bacterium | reverse complement strand
ACAAAAGCGTTTCGATGCCTATTTACATTTAGTCTAATATCACAAAACGAGAAATCGCATACGATACCAAAAATCTACCCGCAAAAACATAACGGCGCGCGTTGCGAAGCGGGGCGGTTGAAATCAAAAAACAGATCGCGATCGCGGCTACAAGCGTTTTAATCGCAAAAGCGATCGGTTCCGCCATTTCCAAATACCGACCAAATATAGCGCGTAGCTACTGGTTTGAGGCGTCGCGCGCTCAGCGCCGGATAAACGCGAGGAGCGCGCGTCGTTATAGCAAGAAGCGAAACTAAAGCGTTACTGCTCGAATAGTCCGCCGCTAAGATAGCGTTCGCCCGTGTCGCAAAGGATCGTTACGATCGTTTTGCCTTTGTTCTGCGGGCGTTTTGCCACCTCAAGCGCCGCGTACACATTCGCGCCCGAAGATATGCCCACCAGCAGACCTTCCTCTTTGGCGATCTGACGCGCCGTGGCGATCGCCGCGTCGTTCGCGACCTGAATCACCTCTTTATAAACGCTCGTGTTCAGCACCTTCGGCACGAAGCCCGCGCCTATGCCCTGAATCTTGTGCGGACCGGGTTTGCCGCCGCTAAGCACGGGCGAGGCTAACGGTTCTACGGCTATCACCTCGAGATCGGGCTTTTTCGCCTTCAAAACCTCGCCCACGCCGGTGAGCGTGCCGCCAGTGCCGACGGCGGCTACGAAAATATCTAGCTTGCCGTCGGTGTCGCGCCAAATCTCCTCGGCGGTGGTGGAGCGGTGGATCGCCGGATTCGCGGGGTTTTCAAACTGCTGAAGAATGATCGCGTTCGGATTTTCCTTGACGATCTCTTCGGCTCTTCTCACCGCGCCGCTCATACCCTGTTCGGGCGGCGTAAGCTCCAGCCGCGCCCCGAAAGCCGCCAAGATTTGGCGGCGCTCCAAGCTCATCGACGCGGGCATAGTCAGCGTCAGCGAGATGCCAAGCCCCGCGCAGATGCTCGCCAGCGCGATCCCCGTATTGCCGCTCGTGGGTTCCACGATGGTCGTTTTGCCCGGTACGACGACCCCTCGCTTGATCGCGTCGTCGATCATACTGAAGCCTATGCGATCCTTTACGGAGTGCGTCGGGTTGAAAAACTCGGCTTTGCCGATCAGGTTAAACTCTTTGCCGACGCGGCTAAGGCGCACCAGCGGGGTATTGCCGATCAGATCGGTAACATTTGTTGCTATTTTGGACATTGTTTTCCTTTCGATTTAGATGTGATACATTGCCGCTTGGCTTAACCTCGCGGCGCGATCGACTAGCTCCTGCAGCGGAACGGCGAACAGATTTTCGATTTTCTTGTTCATCTCTTCCCAAAAGCCGTCCAGCGCGGGCGAGTCCAGCCCGTATTTTTCGGGGTTCATACCTTCGCTTTCCATAGCGTACAGGATTTGCAACACGGTAACTTTCTCGGGGCTGATCGCCATCTTGTAGCCGCCTTTGGCGCCGCGAATACTCTCTACGAAACCAACCTTTTTCAGTTGCACCAGCAACTGCTCAAGGTAGTTTTGGGGTATATTGCTGCCGTCGGCGATCTCTTTGATCTGCACAAGGTTGTCGCCCTGCTGCGCGAGGTAGAGCATAGCCGAGAGCGAATATACGCCCTTTGAGGAGATACATACCACCTATTTCCTCCTTTTCAATTCAGATAGTCGAGATTTCGGACTGAAGTGTAAGCAAACAAGCCTTAACATTGCGACTTTACTTCAATTCCAATAGAATTACTTGGAATGATCTTAGCCAAAGGCGGATAAAGTGGGCGACAGAAAAAAGGTTTTGGTGGCGATGAGCGGCGGCGTCGATTCGTCGATGAGTACGAAGCTGCTGCTGGAGCGCGGCTACGAGGTGCACGGCGTGTATATGAAGATGCACCCGTTCGAGGAGAAGCACGCGGCGAATATCGAAAAGGGGCGCAAGGTCGCCGCGTATTTCGGCTTTACCCATCATGTGCTGGACAAACGCGACGAGTTCTTGCGGAAGGTCTATACGCCCTTTATCGACATCTACAAGGCGGGCAAAACGCCAAACCCGTGCACCTTCTGCAACCGCCACCTGAAGTTCGGCGCGCTGATAGAGTTTGCCGACGGCTTGGGCTGCGATTATGTGGCGACGGGGCACTACATCAAAACCGACGGGCAGTTTTTCTACGAGGCGACTGATATTAGCAAAGATCAAAGCTACTTCCTGTTCAATGTGCGCAAAGAGATTCTGAAACGGCTGATTTTCCCGCTCGCCGACTGGCATAAGCCCGACATCAAAAAGACGGCGGCGGCGATACCGGAGCTTGCTTTTTTGGCTACGCAACGCGAAAGCGCCGAGATATGCTTTGTGGAAACCGACTATATCGACATTATCAGCAAGCATTTCGAGGTCGAGCGCGAAGGCGAAGTGATCGACGAAAGCGGCAAGACGATCGGCGCGCACAGAGGCTATATGCAGTACACGATCGGCAAACGGCGCGGCTTTACGGTCGGCGGCGCGAAAGAGCCGCTCTATGTTCAGAAAATCCTGCCCGAGAGCAACAAGATCGTCGTCGCGCCGAAGGATCGCATCTATCAAAAGGCGTTCGAGCTTGAGCAGACCAACCTGTTTTTTGAACCGGCGCAAAGAGAGTTTCGCGCGCTGATCAAGGTGCGTTATCGCAACGACAAAAAGCCCGGGCTGGTAACGCTGGACGAAAACGGCGGCGCGAAGGTGGTTCTGGACGAACCGGAGTTCGCGATCGCCTCTGGGCAGGCGGCGGTTTTCTACGAGGAAACCAAACTGCTGGGCGGCGGCTATATCGTCTGAATTTGCCTGACTTAGCGGCGGCTATATCGTTGCATCGTCCAACTTGGCGCCGCTAATTTACGCGTTTGCGCCAGATCATAATTAATTGTTTTAGACGACTAGATCACAGGATCATCGCCTAATTTGCGCGTTTGCGCCAGATCGCAATTAATCGTTTTGGACGTTGGATCGCAGGATCATCTGTCCAAAACGATGCCTAATTTACATTTGCGCCAGATCGCAATCTCGCAACGCCCTGCCCTGCCCGCCCCACGCAAATCGCTTTGCGACTATCGCTCCGCTTCGCCCCCGATAAGGGGGGTTTCCCCTCCCCCATACCGCGATCATCGCTCCGCCTTTTCTTGTCATTCCCGCGTAGGCGCCAATCTATCTCAAAACTATCGTAATACAAAAAGCACC
>JAITEA010000114.1 GCA_031282285.1 Helicobacteraceae bacterium | reverse complement strand
TCGTGGATCGCGTTCAATTCGCGCCTTCGGCATATTTGGATTCTCGCCTTCCTTTGCGATAAACGCTTCCTTCGGAAGCTATCGCTTCGTCGCGGGAATGACGCGTAAGGCGATCTGTCGTACATGCCCGTAATTCCCGCGACGAAGCGTTGCCGCAGAGAAGGCGGGAATTAAAAAAAACAAAGATTTGAACCCACATGGGGCAGGGGGCGAGAAAAACCCCCTTATCTGGGAGCGAAGCCTCCGACCGAAGCTCCCGAAGGGAGCAAGGAATCGCGAAGGAAGCGGCGCGCAAGCGACGCTCGCATAGGGAGAACAGGGTGGATTGGCGCGATCAAGGCGCTATGCACAGATCAGGGCTTAAGCCGCGAACGAAAATATCGCTCGCGTTTGTTCTTATCGAATCATAAGCGGCGTTTGGCTACTCGACATTAAAAACCCTTGCGGCGTTGTTGAACAGCAATTTTTCCAAAACCGCGTCGGAAAAACCAAACGCCTTGAAATCCTCGATCGACTGCGCGATCGGGCGGAAGGGATAAGAGCTGCCAAACAGCAATTGATCTTGCAAAAAGGTTCTCGCCGCGTCGATCAGCGGCTCGCCGCCCGCGACAAAGCCGTACATATCGGGAACGGGAAAGATATTCTCGTAGCGAAACGCCGCGCCGACAAGCCCCGCCGTATTGGGATAGTAGCCGTGATAGACCACGATCGACAGCGCCGGAAAGTTCGCCGCGACAAGGCTCAAACGCGACGGATCGTTGAAGCGCTGATCGCTCGCGGTTGGTCCGCTCATCAGCGTCAGCGGGATTTTGCGCTTCGATAGATGCTCGTAGATTGGAAAATATAGCGGATCGTCCGCGTGGCGCGGCGGCGCGGCGAAACTTGGTTCGATGTCGATCGCTTTTAGTTTCAGTTCGTCGATCGCGTAATCGATCCGCCTGATCGTCTCGTCAGCGCCGTCCAGCGCAGGATCGACGCCGCCTACGCCCAACAGCTCTTTATGCGGCGCAACGATCCGCGCTACAAACTTGTCGTCGATCTGCTGCGTTGGCGTTCTGCGCCCGACCACGACGGCGTAGGTTAGCCCCGCCGATCGCACTTCGTTCAAAAAACCCTCTTCCGTGCGCGATCGGACAAAATGCGCCAGATCGCCTCTCGTTCCGACGCGTTTGTTGAGCCATTTGGCGGTTTCAAACTCGCTCGAGCCGTCGTTCGCGCCGAAAAACGGGTGCAAAAACGCGGGGCGGCAACGCGTATCGATAATCTTCATAATCTCTCCTTTTCGTTTTGAAAAGGAAGCCTACCATATTTTATCTAGCGATTTACTCAAGATAGAGCGTTTTTGCGCGTATTTGAGCGCCCTTAAAAAACCAATTGGTTTGCGTTGCCGCCCGCGATCAGGTTTAGCCGCGTCAAGACCGCGTTTGCGCAAAAGGCGTTATGGGCGGCTCGTTACGATCGCGCCGTCTGTTATCGGCGGCTTCGATCTCGCGGCTTAAGCGGAGATCGCAACCGCGCCCGCTTTTATCTTGCCGATCGCAAGCTGACGCGTTGGCTGCGATCGATGGCCGCCCGCACCAATTTGACTCGCCGTAGCAAAAGCTCGATCATCGCTTTCGCGCGATCGGAATAATCGTCGCTTCGATTTGCCGCCGTTTTGCCGCTTAGCGCCTCGACCCGCGTTATCATCTGTTTAAGTCTCGCTATTTCGTCGTCCATAAATAGCGTCGCGTCGTCCGCGACAGATTGCCGCTCAATCATTGCTCCCCCTTTGGCGTTTTTTTCGTACCCAACCGTTGCGTTTTAGAAAATCGTCGTAAACCTCGCCGAACTCCCTCGCCAGAAACTCTCTGTAGGCGCGATCCGACACCGTAACGCCGACCTCGCCCAGAATCTCTAGCTGATCCCTGACGCTTAAATTGCCCGCGAGCATCTTTGCAACCCCCGATTTGAGCGTCAAAAGCCGCGAGCGTTTGTGATAGCTGCGCGCCTCTTGCCGCTCTTTGAGCTTTGCCTCTATAATCGCGTCAAGATTATCTTGCGTCATATCTTCTCTAAAACGCAACCGAATGATACTTAAATATTCTTATAAAGTCTATTAATTTTCTGTAAATCATCTATAAACCTCCGTAAATCGTGCTTAAGAATTATCTAAGCTGCCTAACGAGCCCGTTCAAATATCGGCGTTTATCGGCACCGTTTCAACATTATGGAGCAATAATCAGTCCAAAACGAACGATAACGGACGATATACGGAATATAATTAAGGTTTACGGAAGATCGCGCCCGCCTCTTAGCCGCGCCCGCCGCTTTCTGCGTTTGCTTACATCAAGCGTTAAGTTGGGCGACCTCAAGCCGCCACTCCTCGTTTGCGTTGGACGGCGCGGCGCGATCGGCGATCTGGCGCGTTTAAGTCAATAGGCGTTAGACTTGCGTATATTTTATCTGCGGGCAAGGAAACGAATATGAAAGTAGCGTTAAAGGCGTTGATTGCGGTTTGTTTAGGCGCCGTTTGCCTATTTGCGGCGGACGACTCAGCCGAGGAGGCGATTTATCGCGCCAAAGTCGCGCACAATCAAGGCAATATGCTAGAGGCTATCAAACAATGGTCGCAAGCTATCAGGATCAATCCATACTACGCGGGCGCTTACGCCAATCGCGGAGCCGCTTACGCCAACGCGGGCGATTACAATCGGGCGATTATGGATTTTACGCAAGCGCTTGAGCTTGAACCAAACTTTGCCGCCGCATACTACAATCGCGGAGCCGCTCGCAGCGCTTTAGGCGAAACAAATAAAGCGATCGAGGACTATACGCAAGCGCTTAAGATTGAACCAAACTTTGCGTTCGCTTACAATGGTCGCGGATACGCCTATACGAAGCTGGGCGATTATGAAAAGGCGCTTGCCGATATTAACAACGCGCTCCAGCTTAGTCCCAATTCCGCGCATATATATCATAGTCGCGGCGCGGCTTACGCGGGATTAAAAGAACACAATAAAGCGATTGCCAGTTTCGATAAAGCGATCGATATATTTAATAAAGCCGCAACGACCGACAATGAAAATCTTGCGTTAGCCTATTGCGATCGCGGTAAATCCTATAAGAGTTTAGGCGATCTGGACAAGGCAAACGCCGATATTAAAAAGGCGAAGGAGATCGACAAATGCGACTAATACCACTATGGAGCGGAGAATGAAAG
>JAITEA010000032.1 GCA_031282285.1 Helicobacteraceae bacterium | reverse complement strand
TGCGATATGTTGAGGGAATTATTATTGATTTATTTGAGCAGGCGTTAAGGGCGCAAAAGCGTTTGGCGGTGGTAGGAGCTGAGCCTGATCAAGGTTTTGTTTGGAGCGATCTATGTAACGCGGAGATCGATCGGCTTCCACCATCTCTCAGTTACTCTGTTTAGTTTGAAGTGATATATGTAACGCGGAGATCGATCGGCTTCCGCCATCTCCCAATTGCTCTGTTCGGTTTGAAGCGATCTATGTAACGCGGGGGCGCGTTAAGCCCCCGCGACGAAAAAGTCCGTGAAAACCTAGATTAAACGCCATATTGACGATTACGGCGCGTTAATTAGGTCCCCGCTATGAAAAAATCCGTCTAAACGCTCTATAGCCCGCCGAGGCGGAGGTTGTTTGCCAAGCGTTCTGTTCGCGAGAAAAAGCCTGTCTAAACCCTCAATAAACGGCTATTTCGCGATCTAGATTGCGCTTACGGCAAAAACCTCGCCGCAACCGCAACTTATATAGCGGTTATGTCGCAACGTTAGATTTGCCAGCGCGATCGCGTCCGCAATGGACGCGATCTCTCAAAATCGGTTACTTCGC
The DNA here is from genome assembly GCA_031282285.1 of Helicobacteraceae bacterium. Taxonomy (GTDB): domain Bacteria; phylum Campylobacterota; class Campylobacteria; order Campylobacterales; family SZUA-545; genus JAIRNH01. The sequence continues at coordinate 4,315 of JAITEA010000032.1, read as the reverse complement.
AGCCCAGATCGTGCCGGCTGGATTATCGATCGGTACGCCGACCGCGTTGCCGTACTCCGTCCAAGAACCGTCGTAGTTCTTGGTCTGATAGCCCAAGATTTTTGCCAGCGCGAACCATGTGTGGCTGGATCGTTCGCCAATCCTGCAATAGGTGATAACGGGCAGTTTGCCGTCCACGCCCACGCTTGCGTAAAGCTCTTTCAGCTCCGCTTTGGACTTGAAGGTGCCGTCCTCGTTGACCGCTTTGCCCCAAGGCACATTTACGGCGCTTGGAATATGTCCGGCGCGAATGCTAAGCTCTTGAATGCCCGCGGGCGCGAAAATCTTGCCCGCGTATTCGTCCGGCGATCTGATGTCTAGCAATTTCGCCTTCTTTTCGCCCTTCGCCACGCCGGTTACATCGGCAAGGCGCGCGCGAAGCGCGTTGTTGGTCGAGGAGACTTTGAAATTGGTCGCCTTGTACTCGGGAACGCGGTTATCAAGCGGGCGGTTTTCCTTCTCCCACTTGACGCGCCCGCCGTCGAGCAGCTTCACATTTTTCACGCCGTAAATATCGAACACCCACGCGCCCCACGCCGCGAACCAGTTATTGGTATCGCCGTAGAGAATCACCGTTGTATCGCCCGCCACGCCCGCTTTGGAAAGCAACTTCTCAAAATCGGCGCGGCTTACGATGTCGCGATTAACCTTGTCGTTAAGATCGGTATGCCACGAGAAATTGACCGCGCCCGGGATATGACCGCGTTCGTAAACGCCCGGGTTTACGCTCACCTCGATAATGCGAATCTTGCCGTCTTTAAGGTTGTCCGCAAGCCAGTCGGTGGTAACCAACGGACCTTCCGGAATCGCCGCGAACGCGCTAAGCGCCGACAATCCTAACGCAACCGCGAAGCGTGTCGCGCCAACTAACAAACTCTTCATCTGTGCCTCCTGTTGGAATTTGGAACATGCGATCATAGTTTGTTTTTCCTTAAAGAAAGTTTAGTATCTCTATCGATTTTAATTTTTATGCGGCTTTTTTTCGCGCCGAAGCTGATACTGCCTATAATTGCCGCATGAAAAAGTGGTTGATACCGATTTTGGCTTCGGTCGCGCTCTGCGCGGCGCCCAGCCAACCTAAACTATTCTCGCCGATCGGCGCGGCTACCAACGAAGTTATAAACCTTTCGCCGCTGCCGTGCAACGCGTATTGTCTGGAGCGGCTGCTGGACGAGGAGAAGTATTTCTCGTTTCTGGCGCGCTACGAAAAGGTCGATCTCGGCGGGCGCGTCGGCGCGGAGTACCAGCGGCTGTCGGCGCTATTTAATCTCGCGATGCCGCAGATAAACGGCGAGCGGATCGCGGTGCTGATCCCAAGCGAGTCGATCGGGCGATACTCCATTATCGTGGCAAACAGCGTCGGCGCCTATCTGCTAAGCAAGGGCAAGCCTTTCGAGATGCGGGTGTTCGACTCCGTGGACGAAAAGCCCGACAACCTCGATCGCGCCGTCAAGGAGATTGAAGCCGCCGGTTTCAACCGCGCTCTGGCGGCGCTGACGATCGACGGCGCAAGAACGATGTCGGCGATCCAGCCTTGGATTGAGCTTTATATCCCCACCGTAAATAGAAACGAGATTGGCTACGCGCCGGAGAACTTCTATTTCGGCGGCATAGATTACCCCAGACAGCTAGAGGAGCTGAGCCGGTACGCCAACCGCTTCCGCACCTTCGTCTTTGACGAGCCGAGCGCGCTAAGCCAGAAGATCACCGCGGCGGCGGACGCCATTTTGCCTACGCCCGCGTCGCATATTACGCTCAACAATCCTCGCGTCAATTTCTCGCAACTGTTCAAGGCGCAAAAGATCGGCGCGGGCGCGTCGATCCTGCTCAACACGCAGCCTGTACGCACGAGTATGGCGCTTTCGCAGATCACCTTCAACGACATTCGCATCGCCTCCGCGCTTAGCACGCAACTGAACTACAACCCGCTGCTGCTCACCCTGCCGCAAGCCGACGACGTGAAAAATCTCTATATCGCCAGCGCTATCGGACCGGGCAATATGACCTTGCGCGATCTCAACCAATTGTTGCGCAACGATCTGCGTTTCGACTGGACGGCGTACGCTTCAAGCGCGATGGCGGCGATGATCAGCCAGCGAAACGGCGGCGATTACGCGCCGAGGGTGGAGCTTTTTGGGCTTGAGATGGAGGACAATCAAATCCAATATCCAATCAAGATATACCAGATAAAAAACGCCCGCTTCGTGCTTGCGCCGCCGCCGCCCGAAAGACCGCTTAACGAAATGCTGCCGCCGCAGAATTAGGTTTGCGAAAGACGATGGGTAGCGCGCCAAACAAGAGCCTTAAGATCGGAGCCGATCCCTTTCCGCCGTATCAATACTACGACAACGGCGTTTTGCGAGGAAGCGATTACGAACGGGTGAAAAGCGCGGGCGAGAAAGCGGGTTTTGATCTGGAGTTTTTCATAGACGACTGGGCGGCGATCGAGCGGCGCTTCGAGCAAAAGACGCTGGACGCGGTATTTCAACTGCCCAAAACGCCCGAACGCGAGCAAAAGTACCATTTCTCAAAACTGCTGCGCACGGGAGCGACGGAGGTAGTCGCCGCTAACGGCGCGATCGATATCGCCGGCATAAGCGATATCCAGAGCAAGGGGTATCTGCTGGGCGTGGCGGAGGGCGTATCGTACGGCGCGGCGGTACAGGCGCTTAGCGACGAATCCAAGGTCGTTTATAGCGACAACGAAAAACTGCTGATCGCCGTCGCTGGACAAGCGGTAGATTTCGGCATATTCGATCGCGGCGTTAAAGCGTTTTTGGCGGAAAAACTATCGCTTAGCAATATCCGCGCGATAGAGGCTTTGACCTTTAACCGCGAGTTGTTTATAGCTTTTAACGATCCCGCGATCCGAGACGCCTTCGATCGCTATCTATAACAATCGCCGCGCCGTGTAGTTTGCGCCGCGTTTTTGTTTAGAGCCGTTTGCGTATCGCCTCCGCGTCCATTCGCCGCAAAAACTTGGGGATATCCGTCCAGATCGGGTGAAAGCCGTAGCCGCCCTCGGTCATCTCCGTTATCGCCTCCTCCTTATCCCACCCCTGAACGACTATCCGGTAGGCGGCGATCGCGAGTCCCGTTCGATCCGCGCCGTGCTGACAATGAACGAGATAGGGCGCGCCTTCGGGATCGGATAGTATCTTTAGGACGCGGATTACCTCTTTGGTTTCGGGGTCCCACGCCTCCATTTTCACGCGGATCGCTTTTAACTTCGTTCCGCTAGTCTCCTCGTCGTCGCTATGAAACTGCCTTAGATTGATAACCGTCTTAACGCCGAGTTCCTGAAGATTTTTGAAGCCATCCGCCGTAGGTTGGGCGCTCCGATAGATATTATTGGTTACGCGGTGCAGATTGGGCGCGCCTTCGAGCTTAACGGGCGTAGCCCATTCCTCAGCCGCGCAGATCGTAGCAAAGATCAGTGATAGAATGAAGGCGGCGCGCAACGCGCCCGTTTTTATATTTCCCGTCGCGCCGTTGCCTTGCCCTGCGGCGCTTTTAAGGTTCGTCATTGGGCGCTCCTTGTCAAAAATGGATCATATCCGAGCGAGCCTTAAGGCGTTTTTCTCAATATCTTGCGGCTCAAACCGCCCTCAAGCAAAGTTTTAACGGCGTTCTAGCGGGCTAATCGCAAAATCGGCGCGATCGTCAAAGCCGGCGCGATTAAGAAAAGTCGATAAACTAACGCCGCCAAAACGAGCAAAGGAGCTTATAGTATGCCGCTAAATCAAGCGCTGGCGGTTTTCGCCGCGCAGATCGCCCAAAAGCTTCCGCTCTCCAAAACGACGCTGAACGCTTTCGCCGAAGTCGATCGCGCGCTGTTTATCCCGTCGGGATTGGAGCGGCTAACCTACTCCATCGAGGCGCTGCCTATGAGCGCCAATCAGCGCCTCTCCTCGCCGCTAACCGTCGCCAAGATGACCGAGGCGCTCGCGGCGGACGGCGCGGACGGCGTACTGGAGATTGGCTGCGGCAGCGGTTATCAGGCGGCGATTTTGAGCCGCATCGCGCGGCGCGTTTTTACTATCGAGCGGATCGAGCGGTTGGCGATCGAGGCGAAAGCGCGGTTCAAGGCGCTGAATTATCTCAATATCAATGTGCGCTTCGACGACGGGCATAACGGGTGGAAAACCTACGCGCCGTTTGACCGGATACTGCTTAGCTGCGAAACCAAGGCGATCGCGCCCGCGCTAATCGACCAACTCGCGATCGGCGGCGTACTGGTCGCGCCAATCGACGGCAAGATAACGCGGATCGTCAA
>JAITEA010000119.1 GCA_031282285.1 Helicobacteraceae bacterium | reverse complement strand
ATCGACACGACGCGGATATTCTCGCTCACGCCCTTCACCGCCGGCAGCAGGCAGCAGATGCCGCGAATGATCAGCGATATTTTCACCCCCGCCTGAGAGGCGCGGTACAAAGCGGCGATCACATCTTTATCGACCAAAGAGTTGATCTTGGCTATAATCTCGCCTTCGCCTTTCATCTTGGTTTCGGCGGCGATCAGCTCCAATAGACGCGGCTTGATCTGCGTTGGCGCCATCTCGAGCGTAAGCAGTTCGGTATTCTTGGCAAACCCCGTGATATGGTGAAAGAACCGCACCGCGTCCTCGCCGATCCGCTGGCTCGAGGTAAAAAAGCTGATGTCGGTATAGATTCTAGCCGTGCCGGAGTTGTAGTTGCCCGTGGATAGATGGACAAAATGCTTCAGATCGCCGCTTTGTTCCCTGCGGATAATATGCGCGATCTTGGCGTGAATCTTCAGCCCCACCACGCCGTAGATCACATGCGCTCCAGCGTTTTCCAGCGCGCGCGCCCATTTGAGGTTGTTCTCCTCGTCAAACCGCGCCTTCAGCTCCACGACCGCCGTAACCATCTTGCCCTCTTCGGCGGCTTCGATCAGCGCCTTGACGATCGGCGAGTTGCTGCCCACGCGGTAGAGCGTCATTCTGATGGACAGCACATTGGGATCGTTCGCCGCCTCCTGAATCAGCCTCTCCACGGGCGCGAAGCTCTCGTACGGCAGCAGCAGCGCCGCGTCTTGCTTGTCGATCACGCTGGCGATCGGCTCTTTGGTGTCAAACGGCGGCAGATTGCGCGGCGGCTGATTTTTTAGCAGCAGTTCCGTATAACGCTTGTTGCCGATCAACTGCCAATAGGCGCCGAGATTGAGCGGCGTGGAGCGGATATAGATGTCGTTGTGGCTGACTTTGAGATGCTCGGTCAAAAATGCGAGCAGATCGGGATCGGAGTTTTCGGCGATCTCGAGGCGGACGATCTCGCCCTTGCGCCGCAAACGCAAACCCTCCTCCAAAATATCTAGAAAGTCGTCGGCTTCCTCCTCCTCGATCGAGATGTCGGCGTTGCGCGTTATGCGAAATGGCGCGTGGCTTACGGGCGTGAACCCCGGAAATAGATCGCTGATATGATGATAGACGATAGACTCGATTGGCGCGAAGGTGGAGTGGTCGATCTCGACAAAGCGCGGCAGGATTCTGGGCAGCCGCACAAGCCCGAAGCGCGATGGCTCGCCGTCGCTCTCCTTAAACTTGATTACCATCGCGAAGCTCAGGTTGTTCAGGTGCGGAAAAGGGTGCGTCGCGTCGATCGCTATGGGAATGATCACGGGGTAGAGATGTCCCGCGAAATAGGCGTCCGCCTTGCGTTTTTGCTGCGCGTTAAGCTCTTCGTAGCGGCGGATATGCAGCCCCTTGCGCTCCAGCGCGTCGATCAGCTCCGTTACGCGCTTTTCCAAAACCGGCAGCTCTTTGGAGACATACTCGCGGATCGTAGTCAATTGCTCGTAGGCGCTAAGCCCGTCGGGGCTGCCCGGGCTGACCCGCGCCTTCTCCATCGCCTTCAGCCCCGCGACGCGAATCATATAAAACTCGTCAAGGTTCGTGCCGTAGATGGCGATATACTTCAACTGTTCGAGCAGAGGGTTGCGGGAATTGGACGCCTCCTGCAAAACGCGGGTGTTAAAACGCAGCCAGCTTAACTCGCGGTTGATGAAATGCGCGGGCTGAATGTGAAAAGCCATTTTTAACTTCTTAAATATAGGGTTTGATAGCATTCTAGCTTTATTGCGTTGAAACGGAAAGAAATATTTGGAAACTACAGGCGTAAATTGGTCGCTCGCTCTGGCGGGGCTGGGTATGTTTTTATTTGGTATGTCGTTACTCGAGAGCGCCATCAAGATCGCGGCGGGCGCGCGCTTTCGGACGCTGCTCAAAAAGGCGACGATCACCGTCCCCAAGTCGCTGGCGACGGGCGTCGTAGGCGCGGCGGCGCTGCAAAGCTCCACGCTGGTTTCCCTGATGGTGATAGCCTTCGTGGGCGCGGGAATGACCACGCTGACCGGCGGCGTGGGCGTTTTGTTTGGCGCTAATTTTGGCAGCGTAGCCACAAGCTGGATCGTCGCTACGCTGGGGTTTAAGTTCAGCGTTTCGAGCTTCGCTATGCCGATGATCGGCGTGGCGGGCGTAGGACTGCTGATCGCCGGCGGCAAAAAGCGGCTTCACGCGCTTTTTACGCTGATGATGGGCTTTGGCTTGCTCTTTTACGGGCTTGATCTGCTTAAAGGCAGTATGGAGACGCTGGCAAACTCGACTGATTTGAGCCGATACCACAACTACGGCGCGGTCGCGTATGTCGCGCTGGGCTTTATACTGACGCTTATTCTTAACTCCAGCGCGGCGAGTATGGCGATCTTTTTAGCCGCGGTGGGCGCGGGCGTGATCGGCTTCGATATCGCCGCCGCGCTCGTGATCGGCGCCAATATCGGCACGACGGGAACGATCGCAATCTTAGCCGCCGTAGGATCGCCAGACACCAAGCGGCTGGCGGCGGCGCATATCCTGTTCAACGCCGTTACCGCCATTTTGATATTAGCCGCGCTTGGTCCGATAACCCGTTTTATCGCGGAAGTACTAGCCCTCAAAGACGATCCCGTGATGGCGCTGACGATCTTTCATACGATCTTTAACGCGACGGGGCTGCTGATCTTTGGCTTTCTCACGGCGCGGATAAGCGCGTTTCTGGCTAAACGCTTTGTCCGTAACGAGATCAAGATCACGCGCTATATCGGCTCGGTCGATCCGCAGATGGCGGAGGTGGGCGTGGAGGCGCTGAAAAACGAAGCTAGCCACCTGCTTGAGGAGTCGCTGAACTTTTCGCTCTATATGCTCAACCTTCAGCCCAAAGAGATTTTCCTCCGCAAGCGCAAAATTACCGCCGTCGTCTATTCGCGCCCCAACATTATCGAATACGATACCGACGCCAACTACGAACGGCTCAAAAAGATCGAGGCGGCGATCTTGGAGTACTCGACTAAGATCGGCGAGCGGACGCCCGAAGACGAGACGGTCGTGAACCGATCGCTTGCCGCCGCGCGCGAGGCGATCTATGCGGCGAAGCTCTTTAAGGACATCAAGCGCAATCTGGACGAGTTTGCCGTCAGCGACGACGATTATATGCTCGATCACTACAATCAGGCGCGGGTGAGGGTGGCGCGGCTGGTCAAATATCTGCGGCTCTCTATGCAGCCTAGCGAAGAGGACGAAAAGAATCTTTCGGCTATGCTCTCCAAGATTTTGACCGAGATTCAAAACGAGGATCGCGGCACGCTGGACACGGTTACGAAGGCGATCAAGCGCGGCGATGTGGAGCAGTCGGTTTCGCCAACTTTTATCTCGATCAACCGCGCTGTGGTGAACGCATCCAAATCGCTGATCGAGTGCGCGCAGCTGCTCTATCTGTCGATCAAGATTGAAAATGTCGGCGACGACGGCAAAGACGGCGATGAAGAAGAGTAAAAAACGCCAATACCGCTACCGCGTATTCGGCGCCAAATGGCTTCTGCGCTTTCTGGCGGCGCTCTCGCTCAAGAGCGCGCGGCGTTTCGGCGCGTTTGTCGGCGCGATCGGCTGGTATTTTCCAACTACGCACAAGCGCGTAACCCGCAAAAATATCGAGATATGTTTCCCCTCGCTAAGCGTCGCCGATCGCGAAAAACTCGCCAGAGAGAGCCTGATCGAATCGGCTAAAACCGCCGCCGAGATGGGCGCGCTGTGTATGTGGGAGCATAAGCGCTGTCTTGAGCTTGTCGAGACGACGGAAAACGAGGCGGCTCTGGACAACGCGATCGCCGCCAAAAAAGGGGTGATTTTGCTCGCGCCGCATGTGGGCAACTGGGAGATGATGAGGCATTTTCTGGCGTCGAAATCGACCTTTATCGCCCTTTACGAACCGCCCAAGATCGAAAAGCTGGAGCCGCTGATGGTCGCTATCCGCGATAAAGTTGGAATGATCTCCGCGCCCGCGAACGCCAAAGGGGTGGCGAAGCTATTTAGAGAGCTTAGCAAAGGGGCGGTTACGGCGATCTTGCCCGATACGCAGCCGCCCAAAAGAGCGGGCGGAGTTTTCGCGCCGTTCTTTGGCGTCGAGGCGTTAAGCCCCACCTTTTTGCAAAAAGCGGCGCGAAAAACGGGCGCGATCGTCGTATGCGGCGCAGCGTTGCGCAGCGCAAACGGTTTTACGCTCAAGTTTATGGAGGTCGATCGGGATATATATAATCCTGACGAAACCATCGCCGCTACCGCGCTTAACCGCTCTATAGAAGACTGCGTCAATCTCGCGCCCGCTCAATATATCTGGGAGTATAAACGCTTCCGCGCCCGCCCAAGCGGACAAGCGCTCATCTATTAACTCGCCTTACGCCCACCGCCCGCCCCAATCATCCCCCCTTGATAAGGAGTCGAGAGGGGTTTTGCACATGCTAGGCTCCGCTTCCTCCGCGATACCTTGCTCCCTTCGGGAGCTTCGGTCGGAGGCTTTGCCGCCGATCGCTTCGATCCCGATAAGGGGGGGGCAGGGGGGTTTCAATTTCGCCTAGATTCAATTTTAATAGGATTGAGACTCGCCTCAAACCCCCCTCAAATCCCCCCTTGTCAGGGGGGAGGGGAAAGGGTGGGAAGCGACGCTTGCATAAGGTAGTGATTCGCCCACGCGATCACTCTTTCTTAAGTCCCCCTTGATAAGTGGGGGGCAAGGGGGGGGGGTTTGCGTTATTTGAGCGCAGAGCGGGCGAGCGCCGTCCCCTTGCGGGGAAGGCTTGATACTATCGGGTAGTATATACGCCGAACTTGAGGACGCCGTTATCGACTACGAGGGGGATCACGTAGGTGATAGGGTTATCGACGGCAGTAACGATGTATTTTAGTTCGTTGGTTCCGGTATCGGGAACATTAACCCAAGCTTGGACGCCTTGGTAAGGGTCATCGTAAGTGTCATCCCATCTATGAGCGGTTTGCTCCTTTCCTGCATCTGGTCCGTACAAAGGAGTACTTATAGCATCGCAACGAATTTGCCCTGACGAACCAGGGTTTTGCGTTCCGCCGACGTAACATTTGTACTGCAATTGTTCATCAAATTCTTCGGCCCCGTAACGTGATTTGGGAATAAAAGATTCCCTCTCGTTAAATTTCAATTCATTGTAAAACTCCCCCCCCCCGTTCATACTAGTTACTTTAATCGTAACATCCGCACCGCTACTCCCGACTGCAATGTCGATAGTTGGATTCGGGAATTTCGGATCGTCATCCCCACCACCGCCGCCTCCACCACCGCAACCGGTGAGCGCCAAGACGCCTACTACCATAGCGCCAAC
>JAITEA010000230.1 GCA_031282285.1 Helicobacteraceae bacterium | reverse complement strand
AAAAGCAGGAACGGATAAAAGCGTAGGTTTGTAAGAGATTGGCGTATGGCGGTTGGTGCGGCAAAAGAACGCAAGAATGGATAAAACTGCATGTTTATAATAAATCTGGTAAGACGGCTTAGCTTATTGCCGAAAAAAATGTAAGAAGGGTTAAAAGCGCGCTTACTTGAGCGAAGCGCCTTGTAGCGTATGCAATTACCGTTACTGATAAAAAAATGAGAGGACGGTTAAAACTGTAAGTTTGTAAGAGACCAGTATATGGGGGTTGGCGCAAAACGCGGGAACGGAAAGCCGCGGAGGTTAATGCGCGTTTAATCGCGCAGATCGCCTTTATCCGTCCATGCCCAAAAGATAGCGGGCGCCTAATCCGCGCGTTTTGCAGATCGCCTAATTTGCAGTAAGCCTCGCTGCGAAAATGATAAACCCTTGAGCGGTTTGGATCGATCTCAAGCGCTTGAGTTAGATCGGCTATAGCTTTATCGCAATCGCGCAAATGGTCGTAGGCGTAGCCGCGATTGTGATAGGCGTTGGCGTCGTTTGGATCGATTTTGAGTGCCTCTTGTAAAACGGCACGGTTAGACGCGACTTAGGCGCCTTTGGCGTTTATCCAGAATAAATAAGCGACCGCTAGGCAAACCGCGGATTAAACAAACAGCGATCGCCGCTTTTAACGCGGCTTTCATTGTCCGCCGGCTACAATTTGGCGACGCGCATAACCTCTTCGAGGGTGGTTTCGCCCATCGCGATCTTTCTAATACCGTCGGTAAACATCTCTTCAAAGCCGCCCTTGCGCGCCTCTTCTAGTATCTGGGATTTCAGCGCGTTCGATACGATCATACCCGCGATTACTTCATTGATCTCAAGCACTTCGCTGATCATTGTCCGCCCCATATAGCCGCTGCCGCCGCACTTTTTACACCCTTCGCCTTTGTAAAAGACGATCTGGGTTATGTCCATATCCTTTGGGATCATATGCTTAATCCGCTCGAGCAGATCTTTGGGGTATTTGACCTCTTTTTTGCAGTGCGGGCATACTCTGCGCACAAGCCGCTGCGCCTGAACGGCTATCACCGACGAAGCCAGCAAAAACGGCTCCACGCCCATATCCATCACCCGCGTGATCGCGCTTGGCGCGTCGTTGGTGTGCAGAGTGGTGAAAACGAGGTGCCCCGTAAGCGCCGCCTGAATCGCGATGGTGATGGTCTCCTTGTCGCGCGATTCGCCGACCATGATAATATCGGGGTCTTGGCGCAAAATCGACCTTAGCGCGCCGGCGAAGGTAAGCCCCGCCTTTTCGTTGACCTGAACCTGCTGGAGCATAGGCATACGATACTCCACGGGGTCTTCAACCGTGATAATCTTGTGCGTTACGCTCTTGACCTCGTTTAGCGCCGCGTAGAGCGAGGTGGTTTTACCGCTTCCCGTCGGACCGGTAACGAAAACGATGCCGTTTGGCGCGCGCATAGCTCGGCGGAAGCGCTCCAGATTGTGCGGCGTAAAGCCCATCTCGTCGAGGCGGACAAGCGTTTTGGATTTGTCCAAAATACGCATAACGACCGATTCGCCGTGCGCGATCGGAAGCGTCGAAAGACGAAAATCGTACTCTTTGCCGTCGACCGTAAAGCTAAAGCGCCCGTCTTGGGGCTTGCGCCGTTCGCCTATGTCCAGATCGCCTAGTAGCTTGATCCGCGAGCTTAGCGGCGGGTAGAGATCGGTTTCAAAGACGAAACACTCGGTCAGAAAGCCGTCGATACGCACGCGCACCGAGCAGTTGGTCTCGCCCGGCTCGATGTGAATATCGCTCCCTCTGCGCGAGATCGCCGTCGAGATGATAATGCTGATCAGGCGCATAACGGCGGATTCGCTCTCGGCGCCGCCAAGCGTAACAACATCCGCCGTGCCAGCCGCCATCTCCCTGCGGATTTCGGCGAGCGTCGTCCTCAACCCCTCTTGCGTCTCAAGGCGCGCTAAAATCCTCTGAACTTCGGATTGCGCCGTGATCGCGAGGATCAGCGGCTTATCGGAGAGCGCGCGCTGAACCGCCTCCTGCGCGGCGAAATCCAGCGGATCGACAAACGCCACCAGATAGCCGTCGTCCTCCTCGCGCACGGGGACGACCGCGAAACGCCGAAGCACATTCTGGCTCAATCTGCTCGCGATCTTGATGTCGCCTTCAAAGGTGCCCGGCTCGAGATATTGCACGCGCATCTGCTCGGCGAGCGTTTTCAGCACGCTCTCTTCTCCGACAAGCCCTTCGTCTATGATAAGCTGCCCTAGTTTTCGGTTTTTTGGGTCTTTTTTTTGCATCTCAAGGGCGCCGTTAAGCTCCTCTTGGGTAATAAGCCCCGCGGAAACGAGAACGTCGCCTAAACGAACTCTTCTTAGACCGCCTCCCGCTCCATAGTCCATAACCCGCTCCTTACCAATAGAGATGCTCTTCAACCACGCGGCCATCGCTTAGCCTTCTGATGCGTACTTTGAAGCGGGCGTTTTCTACGATGCTGTCAAGCAGAAGCTGATCGCCGCCTTCGCTAATATAGTACGCGCCGTCGGGTCGTTTTTCGTATTTGCCCGCCGCGTAGGCGTTGAACGCTTTAGAGAGTATATGCGGCGTGTCGGGCAGATGGGTATCGCCGAGGTCAATTCCGTCGGCGAGCGATTGGTAGAGCAGTTTCTTTTGAATGGCGACGGTAAGAATGTAGCTTGCGTTTTGGCGCGATCCGGCAGTGTTTCTTAGGTATATGCCCGCCAGCGCGGCAAAGTCGATATAGTCGCTGTTGATGCAGGCGATGCCGTAGGCGTTGAGAAAGGTCTCGTCGTTTCGGTAGTCGCGCGCGATCTTAGCCCCTTCGAGACAGGCTTTCTCAAACTCTTTTTTCTGATAAAGCTCAATGGTTTTATCGGTAGGCGCCGCGTATAAAGAGGCGAAAACGATCAACAGCGTACAAAACAGTCTCACTGCGCTCCTCCGTCTAGTTCGATTTTGTTTAACAATCTGCTTAAGCGATCGGACGATCGGACGCCAAGGTAGCCTCTCAGCGCGTTCACGGCGCGATCTTTGGAACCCATCTTGTAGCTTGCTTCGGCGAAAACCGCCCAGCTTCTTTCGTCGTTTTGATTAAGCTCGTTGGCTTTTAACGCCCAGTCGTAGGCGTTTTTGTAGTCGTCTTGCTTTAGGTAATACTCCGCTATATCCGCCGCTTTGGAGTAGCTTGGCTGCTTATTAAAAGCCGCTTCCAGCTCCTTGATGCCGCCGACCCTTTGGAACGAAACGCCCGTCGTAGCGGTTGCGCTCTGTACCGGCGCGGTTTGCGGCGGTTGCTGAGGCGGCGGCGTGGTAGCTTGAGGCTGCGTTCTGCTGGCGGCGATCGAGGCGGCGACGCGCCTATCAACCTCGCCCGCAAAGTCGAAGTTTGGCGTTATGTTCATTTTGGGTTTGGGTTGCGCGACTGGAGTTTGCTCGGGCTTTGGGCGTTCGGTTTCGACCGGTTTGGGATCGCTTGCCGCGGGCGTCGAGGGCGGTTGCGCTTGCGTCGTTTGCGCGGGCGGCTCGACCATAACGACGGTCGTTTGTTCCTCCGTCGCCGCTTGCGCGTTAGATTCGCCCACGGCGAGCGCGCCGCGTAGCAGAAAATAGACGGCGAGAGCGCCGACGACTAGCGCCGCGCCGAAAAACGCCGCGCTTTTGAAAAGTTTTTTTAGCCTATAAATAATCCAGCTTCGTTCTAATCTGTCGATTCTATCCATTAAAGTATTCCTAGTTCAAGCGCCGCCATCTCGATAAACTTGTTGGCGAAACGGGTCGGCAACTTATGCGGTCTGTTCCGTTCGTAATCGTCCAGCAGATCGAAAAAGCGATTCATCAGCCGGTTAAGATCGCGCAGGTTGCCCCGCGTGAGATCGTAAATTCTATCAAAATTAGCTTGATTGAAGCGATCGTAAAACTCCGATAGCTCGCCCAGCAGCAGTTTGGTCTCTATAAACCTCGCCACTTCAGCGGGCTCGATAGGCGCGCACTCGATGGTTTCAAAGGTTCTGGTTCTGAAATGCTCTTTTGCCAGCAGATCCTCTTCTTTGACCTTATGGACGACCACCACAAAGCGAAAGATCTCCTCGTTAGAGAGCATTCTCACCCATTCGAGCCGATCGCCCTCGTATAGTTGCGCTTCGTCTAGCAGAATGTAGATAGGCTTGATATCCTCGTCTTTGAAAGCGTCGATAATCTCCTGCATATCTTTGGCGGCAAGGCGTTTTTTGTAAAGCTTCTCGTAGATTTCTAGTAGCCGCTCGCTGGTGAAAGTGGCGCTTGGATACATAAACATAGGCTCCCGATCGCGATGATCGTGAAAGAAGCGCCTCAGCACATAGGTTTTACCCGTGCCGGGCGCTCCGGTGATCAGTAGGATTTTGAAAGGGTTTTTGAAAGCGTTTTCGATTCGGCTGTACACCTGACTCGTGCGCGTAAGAAGCACATAGTAGGAGTTGCTTTCGCTATCCTC
>JAITEA010000219.1 GCA_031282285.1 Helicobacteraceae bacterium | reverse complement strand
GTAACCGTATCGATCGCGCCGAAGCGATCGGCTATCTCGCCGCCAAGCTCGTATATCGCCTCGATCGATCCCGCCTGCGCGAAGCGGCGGTACAGATCGAGCCTTAAACGCTCCTCGCTCACAAGCTCGGCGCTGATATAGGCTTTGATCGCCAGCCTGATCTCCACGCTCTTTTGCGCCGTTTTTTGAACGCCGTTTAGATCGCTTAGCGCCTCTTCTAGCATTTTGAGATACAGCCCGTAGCCAATCTGTTTGATATGCCCGCTTTGATCGGCGCCTAGTATATTGCCGCCGCCGCGAATCTCCAGATCGTGAAACGCCAGCGCCGATCCGCTGCCCAGATAGGAGTTGTTCTCCAGCGCCAGAAGCCGCTTTTTCGCCTCGATCGTCAGGTTCTCCTCGTCCTCGATCATAAAGTAGCAGTAGCCCTGCCTGCGCGATCTGCCCACCCTGCCGCGAAGTTGATGCAGATCGGCTATGCCGAAGCGATCGGCGCCGTCGATAATAATCGTGTTGGCGTTTGGCAGATGCAAACCCGATTCGACAATCGTCGTACACAGTAGCAGATCATATTCGCCCTTTTCAAAGCGCAAAAGCTCCTTTTCGGCGATCTCCTCTTCGATTTTGGAGTGCAAAACCAAGATTTTCAGATTGGGCAGCGCTTCTAGCAGCGCGCGCTTTTTGCTCTCGATGCCCGCGATGCGGTTAAAGATATAAAAGATCTGCCCGCCGCGTTTAATCTCGCGCAAAACCGCCTCTTTGACGATCTTCTCGTCGTAGCTTTTCACAAGCGTGCGGACATCTTCGCGATCGAGCGGCGGCGTTAAAATAGCGCTCATCTGCTTGATCTGGCTAAGCGCCATATTGAGGCTGCGCGGAATAGGCGTGGCGGACATCGAGAGCAGATGAATATGCGCCGATTTGTCTTTGAGCGACTCTTTTTGCTTTACGCCAAACTTATGCTCCTCGTCGATCACCATCAGCGCCAGATTCTTAAACTCCGCTGAAAGCAGCGCGTGCGTACCTACGACGACGCCGATCGCGCCGCTTTTCAGCCCCGCCAGAACCGCCTTTTTTTCGCTCGCGCCCGCGAAGCGATCGAGCCTGCGAGGAGCGATATTAAACGGCGCGAAACGGCTTTTGAGGCTCTCAAAATGCTGATGGCTAAGCAGCGTGGTCGGCACGATCATCGCCGCCTGAAAACCCGCCTGATAGACCGCCAAGATCGCGTTCATCGCCGCTTCGGTTTTGCCAAATCCCACATCGCCGCTAAGCAGCCTGTCCATCGGTTTGCCGCTTCTTAGATCGCCAAATATCTCCTCGATCGATCGCGCCTGATCCGCCGTGTATTCAAAGCCCGCGTCGTTTTGAAAACGCGCGATCGCCGCTTCGTCGATCTCGATAACCGGCGCGCTGGCGCTTTCTCTTGTCGCGGCGCGCCTGATAATCTCTCCGGCGATCTCGTAAAGTCTCGCCCTCGCGCCCTCTTTTACGCGCGCGAAACTCCCTTTGCCAAGCCGGTCGAGCGTAGGCGCGACGCCGCTTGCGGCTACGAAGCGGTCGATTAGATGCAGGTTTTCGACGGGCAGCAATAGCCGCTCGTCGTTTGCGTATTCGATAGCGGCGAAGTCGCGTATGCCGCCTAATAGATTGATCTGTTCCAGCCCCGCGAAACGCCCGATCCCGTAGTTTTCGTGCACGATCAGATCGCCGATGCTCAGCGAGTCCAAAAACAGCGTGGGATTTCTGCGGCGGCGCTTTTGCCAAGAGGGTTTATTGAGGCTTACGATCAGCTCGTCGGCGCCTATCAAACTAAGCGCCGAATCGCTGTGAAGCGCCCTCGCGTTTTTCGCGTCGATCCCATACGCTTTTAACTGCGTTTCGTAGGCGTAAACGATCGTAAGCCGTCTGTTTTTGTGAAACTCTATTAAGGTTTTGGGATCGTCGATTTGCAGCGCCTTATAAGCGCCTATTTCGGGGACGGACGGCAGATTTGCTATGTTTTCTTTTGGCGCGTAACGATCGGAGTTTGTCGCGTAGCTTTCGTCTAACGCTTCGCTTAGATCGCCTACCAAACAGCAGCTAACTATATCGGTCAGATAAACGCTTAAGCCCAGATCGGGCAGTTTCCACAATCCAAGGCTCGCCGCGTCTTTGATAAACGCGTCAGATTCGTCGGCGGCGATCAACGCGCCAAGTTCCGCCGCTTTGTCGTTGTCCAGCGCGAACAGCGCGGGGCGGATCGCTAGACTTTCAATCTCGGTTTTATCGCTCTTTTGCGTAACTATATCGATATGGCGGATACTTTCGATCTGCGTTTCGTTTAGCAAAATCCGAACCGCCTCTTCGCAACCGACGGCGAAAATATCGATCACCTCGCCGCGAAAACTCGCCTCGCCTTTTTGCTCGATCGTATCGACGATATCATAACCCCAGTCGATCAGGCGTTTTTTGAGCGCGTCTATGCCGATCTCGTCGCCAAAATTAATCGTTATCGTTTCAAAGAGGGTTGGAGCGGGCAGCGGTTTAATAATAGTAGCGATCGGCGCGATCAGAAACTTATCTTTGCGCTTGCTTGCGTAAAAATCGCCAAGCGCGTCGCTAAGCGCGATCAGCTCGCCTTGATAACTGCGCAGATCCTCGCCGAAGTTTGCCCGCAGATCGGGCAGGACAAAAACCTCCCGCTCGAGCAGTTTCAGCGCCTGAGCGCACCAGATCGCGCTCTTGTCGTCCGCAACGATAGCGCCGCCAAAACTCTCGCGGTTTTTCAGAAAGCTAAACAGCGAAGCGGCGGCATTAGCCGCCTGCGGAAGCGGTTTATGCAAACGGCGCTACTCTTTTGGCGGTTTTATCAGTTCGCCCTTGCCTTTGCCAATCGCGCCGCCGGCGACGCGAATCTTGCTGTAGCCTTCAAATACCGCCTGCGCCTCGATGATAAGATTGGACGATACCAGATCGCCGTTCATCTTGCCGCCGGCTAGTATCTCCACATTGGAGCAATCGGCGTTGCCCTCAAGCTCGCCGCTGACGACCAGCTTTTCGGCGAAAACTTCGCCTTTAAGGCTGCCTGAAGAGCCGATTGTAACTATGTTGGACGAGCGAACCGTACCGTCTATTTGTCCGTCGATATGGAGCTTGCATTCAACTTCGACGGTGCCTGTAATTTTGGTTCCCTTTGCGACGATAGTTGTTCCAGAAGTGTCCACTGCCATGCTATTCCCTTTGCTACCGAATCCCATTGAACTCTTTTCTCCTTGTTGAAGATAGCTTCGTAACTCTTTAGATCCCACTCCATAAACGCGGTCGGATCCAACGGCTTGTTTAGGTAACGAACCTCATAGTGCAAATGGGGTCCGTTAGAATACCCTGTGTTGCCTGAATAGGCGATTAATTGCCCCTTTTTTATAAAAGCGCCCTGCGCTACCAGAATGCGATCGAGGTGCGCGTAAAGCGTTTTGAAGCCAAAGGCGTGCGCGAGCGTGATGATATTGCCGTAGCCTACCGACAGATTTTGTCTGGTCAGCTCCACCACGCCGTCGGCGGCGGCGTAAACGGGCGTGCCGACGCGCGCGCGCAGATCGATGCCCGTGTGAAACTCGCGTTGCGTGCGCCTGAGCGGGTGGTAGCGCCAGCCAAAATCGCTGGTCGTGCCGCGATACTCGATCGGTACGCCGCTTGGGACAAATCTTAGCGTCAGCATTCTTTCAGCCAAACCTACGCGGGCAAGATCGAGCCTAGCCGCCATCTGATCGCTTGGCAGGGCTTTGCCCTCGTCGTTAAGCGAAAGCCCCGCTATGGACTCTATATCGGCGATCTTCTCGCTAAGCTCGGAGAGCGTGGCGTTGCTCTCCTCTATCGCCTCTTTGAAATCAACGCTTGTCATCAGCAACGCTTTGTGCTGCTCCTTGAGGCGATCGAAGTTCTCAAGCTCGCCGATTAGAAAGTAGATGCTGAAAGCGCCGATCAGTATAACGACAAGCAGCGCGATCGCGGCGTAAACGGCGGCGGCTTTGGCGAACTCGCCCAGCGTGAAGCTCTTGGAGCCGTCGATCGTCGTTATGGTGATGGTGGTTTTATCGCGCATTCCACGCTTTCAAAAAGGTTTCGACGACGCTGAAACCGCCAAATACCAGATATGTTTCGCTATCGCTAATCGCGCCGTCAAACTCGCTCCATTCAATTTTTTCGTTCTCCAGCGCCGCGGCGATCGCCTCGCGCGAAGCGGCGCGGGCGTGATCAAGACGGATAACCAGACACCGTTTCACGATAGGTTTCAGGATACGCAAAATCGCCTTGTAATCCTTATCTGAAAAACTATTATAAATTAGCGTTACTTGCCTGCCGCGATACTCCTCCAAGATCGCCAGCGCGGCGGCGGCGTTATGCCCGACATCAACGCGGATATTGGGCGCGATCGCGCTTAACCTCGCGGGCATCGGGTTGATCCTAAAAGGTGCGACGCTTGGATTGTAGCCCAGATAAGACGCGGCGGCGAAGGCAAGCTGGCGGTTGATCGCCATAAATCGCGGGCTCTCTTTCGTCTCGAAATGATCGAAGGTCGGCGCCAGATCGCGCGCTTTGAACAGCTTTTGCCCCTTTTGCTCGGCGATATGTTCGGCGATCTCGTATACGATCGCGTATTTTTGTTTGGCTAGGATTGTCGTCGAGCGCATAGCTTTTAACTTGGTTTCGGCGATCGCCTCGATCGAAGAGCCCAATATATGCTGATGATCGTAATCGATCGGCGTTACCAGCAGCAGAACGCACGGGAAAACGCTGGTCGCGTCGTATTCGCCGCCAAGCCCCGCCTCCATAACCGCCAGATCGCGATCGCTAAACAGCTCTATGGCTAAAATGGTCGCGTACTCAAAGTAGCTTAAGCTATCGGCGCGCTTAAAGCCTATTTTGGAGAGCGTTCTTTTGTGCGCCTCCTCCAGCGCCGCGTCGGAAGCGTCCGCGCCGTCGAGCCAGAAGCGCTCGTTGAACCTCGTAATGTGCGGCGAGGAGTAGTGCGCGACCCTGATCCCTTTGGAGCGGCAGAACTCTGCTAGGATTCTGCCGGCGGAACCTTTGCCATTGGTGCCGATAACCTGAACGATCGGCGGGGGCGAAAACAGATAAGCGCATTCGCTCCAAAAATGCGGCATTCGCTCTATGTCGATATTGGAGTAGGCTTCGCCCTTGTTTTGCAAAAACTCTTTAAGCGCGATCACAAAGCCGCCTTGAAGCCGTTGCCGCCGCTTAACTTTGCCAGCCTCAAAGAGGCGTCCGCCGCGCTGAGGCAGTCGGCGGCGTTTTTGCTCTTTGACCTTAGCGCCGCGCCGACGCTGAGCGTTACGGCAAACGATCGGCTTTCGTATAGAAACCGCTTAGCCGCCATCTTTGAGACGATCGCGCTTAGCGCCGCCTCCAGTTCCGCTTTGGACGGCGCGGAGAACAGCGCCAAAAAGGCGTGCCCCACATAATGCCCGTAAACGGCGTTTGGCGGCAGCGTCTGCGAAATAAAATCCGCCACGATTCCAAGCACGGTTTCGGAGCTGCCGATGCCCAGATCGGTAAGCAGATTGTCAAAGCCGTCGATCTCCAAGAACGCGGCGGCGTAATCGATCCCGTTTTGCTCGAAGCGCGATTCGGAGTCGTCCAGCCGCGCGTTCACGGCGCGGCGGTTGGGCGCTTTGGTAGCCGCGTCGCTTAGCGCCTCCTCTTTGGATTTGGCGAGCTGTTCTTCCAAAACGGCGATGCGGTTTTGCAGCGCGCCCGTCGTTTTGGCGCGCTCTTTTAGCGATCTGCCAAACTCCATAAACGACGCTTTAAGCGCGCCCCACGACTCGTTAGATTCGCCGCCTTGCTCGATCGCCCGCTCCAGCTCGCCGCTTTGCGCGCTTTGCGCGTTCAGGTTCTCTTGAAACTCTTTCAGCATCGCCTCAAGCTCTTTTACACGATCGCTCGCCGCGTTAGCGCCGCGCAGCAAATCGTCTAAGCGCGTTAAAAACTCGCCGGAAGTTAGTAAGGAAGGCTCTTTTTTCAGCTCCAACGCCGCGGCTTTAACCTCTTCGCCGCCGCCTACGGCTCTTTTCAGCGCCAGCGCGAAAAGCGCCGCCGTCCGCGCTAGATTGGAACGCGTCGCGCCGGAGGCGTTTAACTGCGTCTCGATCCTGTTCCAGCGGCGTTTCTCGTCTTGCAAGATCAGCGGGTGCGATATATCGCGCTCCAGCGAGAAATCCGCTTCGGCGCTTAGGTTGTCGGGATCGAGATTGCGTATAACGACAAGCAGGCTGCGGACAATCGACGAAGCCAGCGCGAAGGCGTCGGCTTTGCCCGCGTTCACGGCGCGGTTTAGCCTAGAGGTCAGAAAGACGACCAGCTCCTCTTTGGTGCGTATGCGGTAGGCTTCGGCTTCGATCTGTATAGGCGGCGCGAGATTGGCTACCGATCGCTTGATAAAGTTGCAGTCGGGCAGAGCGACCCCCAGCTTTTTTGCCTCTCTGCAAAAAACGCGCTGGTAGTTATCGGGCGTGATCGGCTCTTTAGTCTCCTTAAAGACGGCGAGCGTGTTTTTGATGGTTTCCGACAGCGACATCAGCGTCCAAGCATCGTCAGATTGGAGATCAGCATATCCAGCGCCTTGAGCGCCGCCTCTCTCGCCGCTTCGTTCTTAGCCGCGTCGCTTAAAACGGAGCTGGGCTCTACGGCAAAGTCGTGATCGCCGCTGGCGCGAAACCGGCGATTTTTCAGTTTGGGGCTATTGACGACGACGCTCATAGCGACGCTCGATCGATAGAGGATCGTAAAGCCGTCCGCGTCTTTTTGCAGCGACGATACGGCGTAGGAGCCGTCGATAATCTCGATGGTGGTATCGGCTTCATCTCTTGAAACCAGCCGTTTGCCAAAACGCGCCACAATCGCCCTGTTGAGCGCGTCGATCAAGATAGGCGCGCTTTGCGGATCGTCGCGATTGACCTGAATGTCGGCGAATACCTTATCGCCCAGCGCCTCGCGGGTATAGAACGAGGCGCTCTTGTAGCCGCAGCCAAACAGCAGACAGAGGCAGAGGGCGGCTAACGGGGCTTTCATCGGACTACGAAGCTCACCAGCTTGCGCGGCACGACGATGGTTTTCACGATCTCGCCGCTTAAGCGATCGCCAAGTTTGGCTTTAGCCGCGGCGATAATCGCTTCGTCGCCCGCGCCGAGGGGCGTCTCAAACTCGCCGCGCAGTTTGCCGTTAATCTGGATCGCGTAGGTAACGCTCTCTTGCTCAAAGACGCCTTCGGGGATCGTAACGGGCGTAAAAACCTCGCGCGTAAATAGCCGCTGCGAAAGCTCCGCGCAGATATGCGGCGCGATCGGCTCGAGCAGCGTCAGCAACACGAAATAGCCCTCGCTCCACACCTCCTCGTTGTCTTGATCCTGCAGGGCGTTTAGCGCTTCCATACACGCGGCGATCAAGGTATTGAAAGCGTAGGTTTTGCCAAAGACCTCCTCGCTCTTTTGCGCCGCCTCGTACACCTTGCGCCTCGCCAGCTTTTCGGCTTTGGTCAGCGGGCTATGATCCATAAGCGGCAAGCCGCAGATCGTTACCTTTTCGGCGTTGTTCCAGAGGCGGTTGAGAAAGCGAAAACAACCTTCCAGCGCGTTGTCGTTCCACTCCAGCTCCTTGGCGGGCGGCGCGGCGAAAAGGATAAACATACGCGTCGCGTCCGCGCCGAAACGGCTTATCATATCGTCGGGATCGACCGTGTTGCCTTTGGATTTGCTCATCTTAGCGCCGTCTTTCAGCACCATACCTTGCGTCAAAAGCGCGCTGAACGGCTCGTCGATCGCTATATGCCCCGCGTCGCGCAAAGCCTTTGTGAAAAACCTCGCGTACAGCAGGTGCAAGATGGCGTGCTCGATGCCGCCTATGTATAGATCGACGGGCATATAGCGATCCGCGCTTTGCCTGTCGAATGGGAGCTTCTCCCACAACTCGGGCGCCGTCGTATAACGCAGAAAATACCAGCTTGACTGGACAAAAGTGTCCATCGTGTCGGTTTCGCGCCGCGCTTTGGCGCCGCATCTGGGGCAGATCGCGTTTTTGAAGGTCGGATGACGCTCCAGCGGGCTGCCTTCGCCGCTGATAACCGCGTCGTCGGGCAGGGTAACGGGCAGATTTTGCTTATCCTCCGGCACGATCCCGCAATGATCGCACGCGATCAGCGGAATGGGCGCGCCCCAGTAGCGCTGGCGCGAAATGCCCCAATCCTTGAGCCTGTAATTAACGGCGCTCTTGCCGGCGCCAAGCGCCTCGAAACGCGCGGCGATCCGGCTCTTTGCCTCCTCGCTACTCAAGCCGCTAAACTCGGCGGAGTTTTGCAAAACGCCGTATTCTGTAAAGGCGCCGCTTTCGGGCGCTTCGCCCTCTTTGGGCGCGATAACGCGGATAATTGGCAGATTGTACTGCCGCGCGAACTCGTAATCTCGCGTATCGTGCGCGGGGACGCTCATCACCGCGCCGCTGCCGTATTCGCCCAAAACGAAGTTGGCGCACCAGATCGCGACCGGTTTTCTAGTCAGCGGATGGATCGCGTTTAAGCCAAGCGCGATCCCCTCTTTGCTAAGCGCGGCGCGATCTTTGGTCGGCGCGCGCTGAATGGTTTCCAGCCAGTTTAGCTCGTCTTTGGAGAGCGCTTTGGCTTGCTGCAAAGCGCGGACGATCGGGTGTTCGGGAGCGAGGGCGCAGTAGGTAACGCCGAAGATCGTATCGGCGCGGGTGGTAAAGACCGAAAAACGCTCGATCGCGCCGCCAAGTCTGGCGATTGACGCGCTATCAAGCGCGAAATCAAACTCCAGCCCCTCGCTTCGCCCGATCCAGTTTTCCTGCATCGTCAGCACCTGATTAGGCCATTTGCCCTCGAGTTGTTTCAGCCCGTCTAGCAACTCCTGCGCGTATTTGGTGATGTTCAGGTAGTACTGCCCCATCTCTTTGAGTACGACGGGCGTGTCGCACCGCCAGCATTTGCCGTCGATCACCTGCTCGTTTGCCAGCACGGTCTGATCGTGCGGACACCAGTTCAGCAACCCCGTTCTGCGCTCGATCAGCTTCATATTCCACAGATCGATAAACAGCGCCTGTTCGTGCTTGGTGTAGATAGGATCGCTGGTGGCGACCTCGCGCTTCCACGCGAAGCTAAGCCCCAGCCGTTTCAACTCGCCGCGCATCTGATCAATATTGTCGTATGTCCAGCGCTTGGGATGAACGCCGCGATTGATCGCCGCGTTCTCGGCGGGCATACCGAAGCTGTCCCACCCCATCGGATGCAGCACGTCAAATCCCAGCGAGCGGTACTTGCGGGCGAAAGCGTCGCTGATGGCGTAGTTGCGCACGTGCCCCATATGTATCCGCCCGCTAGGATAGGGGAACATACTCAAAATATACTTTTTGGGCTTGTCGCCGCCTTGCGGCTCAAAGGCGTCGCGCTCCTCCCAGAGCTTTTGCCATTTTGCTTCGATCTGCGCGGGCGAGTAAGGTTGCATCTACAGCTCTTCTTTAATCTTGAACGATTCGATCAGCATCAGCACCACCGTTACGATATTGGCGATCACCGCGCCTATGGTAAGCGCGATCGTAGCCGATAGGTTTTGGCTGAACATCAGCGTAAAAAACGCCGGAATCAGATGCAGATCCGCCACCAGCGACGAAGCCATAAGCTCCGCGGAAAGCAGATTGCGCACGCCGACTTTTAACAGCGTGGAGATCAGATTTACGCCCGTGGCTATGTAGAGATAGACGGGATCGTTGTGGTATAAAAAGCTTGCCGCAGTAGTCAGCCCCATCAGCGTAAAAAACACATATACGACTTTGCCCCAATCCATCAGACCGCCCCTTTTTCGTACATCGCCCTCATTCTGGCTTTTTCGGCTTTTTCCTGAGCGCGTTTTGCCTCTCTGGCGCGCCAGTCGCTCACGCTCACGCCAAGCGGGCTTAGCAGGCTCGCCGCGACGAATATAGAGCTGAGCGTGCCGATCGTAATGCCCGCGATCAGCACGAGCGAGAGCGGTTTGAGCAGTTCGCCGCCGAAGGCGTAGGTGGCAAACACCACAAAGAGCGTGGTAAATGAGGTAAGCGTGGTGCGCGAGAGCGTCCGGCTGATCGCCTCGTCGATAATCTCGCTTAGTTTGCTCGCCCCCGCTCTGCCCATAATCTCCCTGATGCGGTCAAAGACGACGATCGTATCGTTCAGCGAGTATCCAAGCACGGTCAGCAGCGCCGCCAAAATATCGAGATTGACGGGAATATCAAACAGCAGTATAAAGCCGACCGTAAGCAGTATGTCGTGGATCGCGCAGAGCGTCGCCGCGATAGCGAAGCGCCACTCGAAGCGCAGCGCGATATAGATCAAAATCCCTATCAGCGCGACGACGATAGCCATCAAACCCGCCGTCCGAAGCTGTTCGCCCACTTTGGCGCCGACCATATCCACCTTGCGAATCTCAAACTCGCCCGTGTCCTTCAAAATCTCGCGCATCTGATCGCCCACGTCGAGCCCCAGCGCGTTACTGGCGGCGGGCGCTTTGATAACCACCTCTTGCGGCGAGCCAAACTCCTGAACCTGCGCGCCGTCGAATATGCCGCCTTTGAGCGCCTCTTCGATCGCCTCTTTGGGCGCCGCGCCCTGAATATAGCGCGCCTGAACGATCGTGCCGCCGGCAAAATCGATGCCGTAGTTGGGCGTTTTGAACGCGATCAGCGCTATAGCGCCTATCACTAGCGCGACGACGAAAACCAGAACCGCTTTCTGCCACTTGGAGAAAGGATATACGCGCGTAAAACTAAACAGCGTCATTCGCGCCCTCCTACCGAGAAAAAGTATTTAACATTATTCGCGTTGATCTTATGCGACAGCGCGTCGAAAATACCTCTCGTGCCGACAATCGCCGTCAGCATCGAACAGAGAATGCCGACGCTGAGCGTTACGGCAAAACCTTTGATCGGTCCCGTGCCGTAGGCGTATAGCGCCACGGCGGCGATCAGCGTCGTGATATTGGCGTCCAAGATCGCGCTGAAGGCGTTGGCGTAGCCCTGCTCGATCGCCTTCAACACGCTTTTGCCCTCAAACAATAGCTCCTTGATCCGCTCGTTGATAATCACATTCGCGTCGATCGCCATACCGATCGTCAGCACGATCCCCACCATTCCGGGCAGCGTCAGCGTCGCGCCAAAGAGCGCCATAATCGACACGATCAAAAACACGTTGCAAAACAGCGCGGCGACGCTGATCAGCCCCGCCACGCGGTAGTAAAAGATCATAAACGCCGCTATCGACAGAAAACCGCTGATCAGCGCGATCGCGCTGGCGTTAATGCTATCCTGCCCCAGCGAGGGACCGACGCTGCGCTTTTCCTGCATCTCCACGCCCGCGCTCAGCGATCCGCTTCGTAGCGCGATGGAGAGATCGTTTGCCTCTTGGAGCGTGAAATTGCCGCTGATCTGCCCGCTACCGCCGCCGATGCGCTCGCGTATCACGGGCGCGGAATAGACCTTGTTATCCAGCACGATCGCCAGCCGCTTACCGACATTCTTACCGCTGAAATCGCCGAAAACGCGCCCTCCCTCCCCGTCGAGCGTGAAGCTGATCACGGGGCGGTTGTTCTGATCAAAGCCCGTGCGCGCGTCGGAAAGCCGCTCGCCGTCGAGGATCGGAATGCGTTTTAGCAGATAGCGGGTATTCGGATCGTACACATCAGACACGATCGTAGAGCCAAGCGCCGCCGCCTCCGCTTCGGTCATAAGCGAAACGCGGGCGATATTCTGTTCGTCCACCGCCATCATCTGAAGGTGCGCCGCCTGCGCGATCAGATTTCTGGCGCGCTGCTCCTCGGCGTCGCTTTTAATCCCGGGCAGCTCGACTAGAATCTGATCCTCGCCCTGTTTTGCCACCGTAGGCTCGCTAAGCCCAAACTGATCGAGGCGGTTGCGGATAGTCTCCACCGCTTGCGCCACCGACGAGGATTTGACCAGCGCCGTCTCTTCGGCGCTTAGCGTCAGCTCGTAGCGCAAAGCCGCCTCGTTTGAGATCGCGCCGTTCAGACCCTTTATATACTCGTCGAGTTTGGCTTTCGCCTTAGCGTCGAGCAGCTCGAAATAGACGCTGCGCTCGTCAAAACGCAAGCCGTCTATCAGAATGTCGTTCTGTTCGGTAAAAACGCCGATCCCGCCCGCTATACTCTTGACGCGGTTAGCCACGGCTTCGTCGGTATGCACGCCAAGCAGCATATACAGCCCGCCCTGCAGATCAAGACCGAGATTGATCTTGGCGCCCTTGTCGAGGTTCAGCAGAGTCGGCAGGCTAAAAACGACGCCAAAGAGCAGCGCGGCGGCGAAGATTACGAGCTTGAGATTAACTTTTAACGACATCGGCTTCTATTTTCTTAGCTACCGAAGCGCGATCGAGCTTGACGACCGTGTCTTTGCTAATCTCGACTTTGATAAACTCCTCGTTATCGTCCGCCCTGACCACTTCGGCGTGAATGCCGCCGACGGTAACGATGCGATCGCCCCTTTGAAGCGAGCTTACCATCTCCTTATGCTTCTTGGCTTGGCGTTGCTGCGGGAGGATTATCAGAATATAGAAGATAAAGAACATGCCTAAAAGCGGCAGTAACATACCTAACAAACCAGACGAGGCTGCGGTTGCGGAAGCGTCCATACTAATCCTTTGCGGTTGGCGTAGTTTTGAGAAGCGCAATCCTAACACAAGCGCGCTAATAAACGCTTCGCTAGGCGCTTTGTGCCTGAGCGCTTTTATCTATCTGGAAGCGGCGGGGCTAAGCTGGAAGCTAGTAAATACGATCTGCGCCGCGTGCGGACTGGCGCTTTGGTTGCGCGCCAACAAGAAAACCGGTTTTTTGCTTGGCGCGTTTGCCGCGGCGCTGTGGTTTTGGTGGATCGGCTTGAGCTTTTTGTACACCGAATATCCGTTTCTGGCGCCGATCGCGGCGGCGGCGATCGCGCTTGTTTACGCCGCGCTGTTCTGGGTTTTCGCTTGGCTGCCGCTCTACCTTCGCGCCGTAGCGATCGCGTTTGGCTTCCGGTTTATCGAGCCGTTTGGCTTCGCGTGGTTCAAACCCGAACTGGCGCTATCAAGCGGCTATTTCTCCGTTCACGCGCTCGCCTACCCGCTTTTGATAGCGGCTATAGCGTGCGTCTTTTACGGCGCTACGCGGCGTTATTCGCGCTATCTGTGCGCCATCGCTACGACGGCGTTTATCGCCGCTTTCGTCCTGCCCGCGCCGCCTGCGCCAAGTTTGCCAAATCTCGCGATCGATCTTGCGCGCACCGATATCGATCAATCCATTAAATGGGAGAGGGACGATCTGCCGCGGCAGATTTCGGAGGCGTTTGAGTTGATCGATCAAGCCATAGCGCGGGGCGACGATATGATCGTGCTGCCAGAGGCGGCTTTTGCCGTCTTTTTGAATAGAGAGGATCAGATTTTGGACGAGCTTCTAACAAGGAGCTTTTCGCTAGCGATCGTGGCGGGCGGGCTGCGGCTGAAGGGTTCTATTCCCTACAACGGCGCCTATATTTTTGACGGCGGCGAATATACGATCGCCGACAAGGTTTTTCTCGTGCCTTTTGGCGAGGCAAGCCCGCTTCCCAAATGGGCTGGAAGGTTTGTCAATAGGCTTTTTTTCGACGACGCGATCGACTACGAACCCGCCGACAAGCCGACCGATTTTACCGTCGCCGGCTACCGCTTCCGCGCCGCGATCTGCTACGAGGCGGGCATAGAGGCGATGTACCGCGACGCGCCGCCCTATATGATCGCCATATCCAACAACGGCTGGTTTGTCCCGTCTATAGAACCGACGCTGCAAAAGCTGCTGATGCGCCTGTACGCCAGACGCTACGGCAAAATCGTATGGCACAGCGCCAATCAAAGCCCCTCCGAACTCGTCTATTAATCGCGCGGAAACGACGAAAAGCCGAGCGTAAAGGGCGCTTCAAGACGGATTGGCGCAAGCGCGTCAAGAGCGCCCTTTGAGCTTGGTCAGAGGCTTTGCGCGCGAGGCGAATAAATCAAAGCGAAACTTTAGAAGCCTTTGTTAAAATAGCGCTCAAAGGAGTAATATGAACGCGTTGGCGACTATTATCTATGCCGTGGCTACTATTTTGGGTCAGGTTATCACGATTTATATATGGGTGGCGATCATCGCGGCGTTGATCAGTTGGGTGCGCCCCGATCCGTACAACCCCGTCGTCCAGATACTCTATCGTCTGACGGAGCCGGTGTACGCGCTGATTCGCCGCGTGATAAGGACGAACTTTCAGGGTTTTGATTTCGCGCCGATCATTCTTATTTTGGCGTTGCAGTTTATCAATCTAACGCTTGTCAGACTGCTTATGGACTTCGCCAGATCGCTTACGCAAAATGGATAGCTTGGCGCGCGGGGGAACCGCTTTTGCTTTAGAGACGAAAATCCAAAGAATGATCGATGCTTAAAACCTTTGGTTCCAAAGCGCTGGCGGTAATCCTGATCGTAGCCTTGATCGGCGCGACGCTTATCTATCTTATAACCAGCTTAGGTTATCGGGAGTTAGCCGATCGCAACGCGCGCAAAACGCTGGCGATGACAAGCGAGTCGATCTTTCAGACCTTGCGGCTGGCGATGTTCACGGGCGATCGGATCGTGATCGCCGAAACGCTCGATCGCGCCAGAAAGATCGAGGGGGTTCGATCGCTGTCGATTATGCCGGACAAAGAGGTGATCACTACCTTTGATCTGCCGCAGAAATTCA
Organism: Helicobacteraceae bacterium; assembly: GCA_031282285.1. Taxonomy (GTDB): domain Bacteria; phylum Campylobacterota; class Campylobacteria; order Campylobacterales; family SZUA-545; genus JAIRNH01. The sequence continues at coordinate 1,978 of JAITEA010000219.1, read as the reverse complement.
CCGACGACCCCGATATTTTGCGCGCGTTCGCCACCAAAGAGGCGCTGTGGCAGGAGATCGACGGCGAAAATGGGCGGAGCGTGAGGCTGCTCAAGCCGCAGATCGCCGAACCTATCTGCGTGCGCTGCCATACCCTAAACCGCGTAAACGATGTGCTTGGCGTGATGGATCTGGAGGTTTCGACCCGCTGGAGCGATATAGTGATCCGCTCGGCGCAGGCGAAGCTGGGCATCTTTATATGCGTGGCGCTGCTGATAACGCTCTTTTTTGCCGTCCTATTTACGCGAACGCTGAACAATAAGTTCCGATCGCTTCAGTCGGGGCTGCTGGACTTTTTTGGCTTTCTCAATCAATCCAAACCGCGCGCCAACCGCCTGAAGATCAGCAGCGACGACGAATTGGGGCAGATGGCGAAGGTGATCAACGACAACATTGCGCGGATCGAAAGCCGTCTGGAGCAAGATCGCAAGTTTATCGGCGAAGCGACCGCGATCGTCTCGAAGGTAAATAGCGGTTATGTCGGCGCGAGATTGCAGATCGCCGTCAATAACCCCGCGCTCTTGGCGCTCAAAGAGACGATCAACGATATGATCGCCGCTTTGGAGCACAATATACAGGAGATTTTGCGCGTTATGCGCGCCTACGAGAGCGACGACTACACGGCGCAGACCAACGCCGAGACGCTTCAGGGCGAGTTTCGCGCGCTTCACGACGGCGTGAATCGTCTGGGCGAGTCGATCGGCGCGATGCTTTACTCTAGCCTTGAAAACGGTAAATTGCTTGAGAACAACGCGCAGGAGCTTGGCGGCTATGTGCATTCGCTCTCCGCCGCCGCGTCGAAACAGGCGAAGGCGTTGCAGGAGACGGGAGAGGCGGTGGCGGCGATTACGGCGGCGATCAGGGACACGGCGAAAAAGGCGAGCTTGATGGCGAGCATCGCCGACGAGACGCAAAACAGCGCCAAAGAGGGTATGTCGCTGGCGGGTAACACGCTCAGCGCGATGGAGCAGATCGTAAGCGGCGCCAACGCGATCAACGAGTCGATCGGCGTGATCGACGCTATCGCGTTTCAGACCAATATTCTCTCGCTCAACGCGGCGGTCGAGGCGGCTACGGCGGGCGAGGCGGGCAAAGGTTTCGCGGTGGTCGCGGGAGAGGTGAGAAGCCTTGCCGAAAGGAGCGCCGAAGCGGCTAGAACGATCAAGGAGCTAAGCGAGGAGAGCCAGCGCAGAGCCGAAGAGGGCAAATTGATCTCCGCTCAGATGATGCGCGGCTACGAACGGCTGAGCGCGAAAGTCGAGGAGACAAGCGCGCTTGTTTCGCAAGTGGCGCAGGCGAGCAAAGACGAGATGGGCGCGATCGAGCATATCAACGAAATTGTCGAAACGATAGGAAAAATGACGCGCGAATCCGAGCGGGCGGCGCAGAAAACCCGATCGATCGCGGCGCGCACTTCCGAGATGGCGCGCGCGCTGGCGAGCGTTACGAGCGACAAGAAGTTTCGCGCCGCCGCGAGCGACGAAAAGATCAGAACGCTTAAAAACTTGATCGAAAACGGCTTTGACGATCTGTTTCTCGCCGATATGCCGCTTGATAACGCCCAGCAAAATTGACGCCGCCACCGCGTATTCGCGTCGCTACGCGGCACCTCCCCCCTGATAAGGGGGGATTGAGGGGGGTTTTCTTTCGCACACTATGTGAGCGTCGCTTTCTCCGCGACAATTCCTTATGCGAGCGTAGCTTACGCTCCGCTTCCTTCGCGATTCCTCGCTCCCTTCGGGAGCTTCGGTCGGAGGCTTTGCCTCCTATCGCTTCGCCCCCCCCCGACAAGGGGAGACTAAAGGGGGGGTTTTCGCGTAAGCGCCTTTCCATCAATAGATAATCAAATTGCAATCTACAAATAATCCATCAATCGCCGCATTCTCAAAACACGCCCTTCCCCGCTTAGGCGCCAATCTGTCCTGCTCTTCCTCCCCCC
>JAITEA010000104.1 GCA_031282285.1 Helicobacteraceae bacterium | reverse complement strand
GCATACCGCTAAATACTATGCACGAAAACATTGAAAAACATTTTGGGTTAAAATTTAAACAACAACATATGGGCGATGGCGATGGCGATCCATACTGCATGTGTATCGATTCTGGCGGTTTTTTTATTATTATTTTTACCGGTTATGAAGGCGGCGTTCTAACATATACAGGCGTGGTTCTATTGCGACTATACAAACCTTCAAAACTAACTTGTCATAAGCAAAAAGTCCTTGATATTTCACAGACTTTTCTAAATAAACCGTCAAAGGTTATAATGGATAGATTAAAAGATGTGGAAATTTATAAGAAAGAAAACGGAAATCATTTGCTGCCAAGCACATCGGTTTATAAATATATAAAATTTGGTTATCTAGCTCACAAGACAGATAAAGATCGACCGCTTCAACAAAGATATGTAGATTTTGCGTTTTCGGAAAGCCCTCTCGAAATTATCGACGGATACTATATGCTAATGGGCTTTGAATGAGCAAACCGAACATCGGAGCGCCAATGACTAAACCGTTTATCGCGATCTTGCTTGTTTTTATAATTCACAATTCTTTATTTGGCGAGAGTTCATGGAAAGAAATAATGTCCGCCAATAAAGCCCTTTCAAGATCCGATCCGCTTGAATTGTTTATCGACGAACAGATGCAAAAGATAGGCATACCGCTATATACTTTAGCCGAAACCATTGAAAAACATTTTGGGCTAAAGTATAAAGAACAGCCTTATGTTAGCTCAAGCTATCACTCAGGTTTTGACGGCGGCGATCTATATTGCATTTGCATTGATTCGGGCGGATTTTATATTGTCGGTTTTGCCTATTTCGACGATAACGATATTTTTATGGGCACAGGGCGGATCATATTTCAGCTATCCAAACCTATAGGATTAACTTGCCATAAGAAAAAAGTTCTTGATATTTCGCAGACTTTCCTAAACAAATCGTCAAAGGTTATAAGAGATGGGTTAAAAGATGTAAAAATTCATGAGAGAAGCGAAGATTTTTTTCTGCCAAGCAGCCCCGTATTTCTATATAGTAAAACTAAGTATTTTCCTGATGATACAGACAAAGAGTGGCTACTACAAAGATATGTAGATTTTGCGTTTTCGGAAAGCCCTATTGGAATTATTGACGGTTACTATATGTTTATGGGCTTTGAACCAGTAAGAGACGAAGGTCAAACTTTATCTGATCCGCGCCAATGATTAAATAGATGCAAGCGCGAATGCGCCGGCGCCCAACGGGACGCAAAAGCGACGCGCGCGCAAAGCCCCCCTTATCGGTGGACGAAGCGGCGCGGAGCGACGATCGCGGTATGGGAGAGGGGAGATCGCGATGTTCTTATGGGCGCGGGGCGCGGATCGCCTTTAGCCCCCCTCTTATCGGGGGACGAAGCGGCGCTCTCGTAAAGGCGCGAGATTAGCGGGAGCCGGCGGCGTAAGCGCCCGCAGATATATCCAAGACCGTGCGGGCGGGCTGGATTAGCGCGTTTTCGTATTGACAGCTCCATTTTTCGCCAGCCGTTACGCCTTCGACCGTATTGCCGTCTTTGATCGGTTCGCCGTTTTCAAACTGATAGAGCGCGGTATTAAACGCGTGTCCGACCATTGCGTTGGTGCCTAGATCGCGAAAGTGGTATTGAATATCCGCCAGACCGAAAGCAAACAGCCCAAGCGTATCGACGACGCGATCGTTCGTCCCGTCCACGCGAAAATAGCGGATATTGATCCCGCCATAAAGAAAGCGCGACGCGCCGCGATCGCCGTAAGGATTATCGCGCAGGCGATCGGGCAAAAGCAGCTTCGCGCTCGGCTGAAAATAGACCGCCTCGCACGAGGGAAACAGATCGAGCGCGATCTCCAGCCAGTCGGCTAGCATACCCGCGCGCGCCAAAGGCTCCAGCCCCCGCGCCATAAAATCTCCTACAATCACGGTAAAGGGCAGCGAGTCCAGCAGCTCCGCGCCGTTTTCGATATCCCAAAACTGCGTTCTGGCGATCCCGTCGGCGAGCGGCTTTTTGATCGCTTCGCAAGCGCTTATCATAATCATAGGCGGCAGCGCTTTGCCGTCGCTTGTCGTATATGCAAGCTGCGGCAGGGCAAACGAGGCGAGCGCCGTTTCGCCGCTAACTATATCCGCCGCGCCGAATTTCGCTTCGAGCCTTTCACGCAGTAGCGCGATATCGGGCGTTTGAACGCGCTCTTTGAACAGCAGATTGATCGCGTAAACGCCGCTATGCTCCGCCGATTTGCTTAAATCCTGCCGTAGAATCTCGCCGCCCATTAAATCTCCTTTTCTGCTATTATACGCGCCACTTAATTAAGCGCAAAGCGAAGCGATGATAGTTTTTCCCGCGATCGATCTTAAAGAAAACAAAGCCGTCAGGCTTACAAAAGGGCTAATGCAAAGCGCCAAAATCTACGGCGACAATCCCGCCGAGATCGCCGCGCGTTTCGAGGAGGCGGGCGCGGCGTGGCTGCATATCGTCGATCTCGACGGCGCGTTCGCTGGCAAACCCAAAAACCTAAGCGCGATCAAAGCGATCGTGAAGCAAACGAAGCTCAAAACGCAGCTTGGCGGCGGCGTGCGCGACGAGGATACGATCAACTCCTATCTCGATCTGGGAATCTCCCGCGTGATTTTGGGCAGCGCGGCGGCGCGAAACCCCGATTGGGCGCTAACTATGAGCCAAAAGTATCCGATCGCCATTGGAATCGACGCGGCGGAGGGCAAGGTGGCTACCGACGGCTGGGCAAAGAGCGCGGATATAGAGGCGGAGCGCTTCGCCGCTTTGTTCAAAGGCGCTAAGATCGAGGCGGTTATCGCCACCGACATCGGGCGCGACGGTACGCTAAGCGGCGCGAACGCGGATTTTACGAAAACGATCAAAGCCGCCTTTGGCGGTTTTACGATCGCAAGCGGCGGCGTTAAAGCCGCGTCCGATTTGGTCGATCTGGCAAAAAACGGCATTGACGGGGTTATTGTGGGCAAGGCAATTTACGAGGGCGCGATCGATGTTAAAGAGCTTTTTAACCGAATTTCGATAATCTTAGACGATCAAAAAGCGTCGTAAGGAGATATTTTGAAAATTTTGGTGGTTGACGATAGCTCTACGATGCGGCGTATTATCAAGAATACGCTGACGAGACTCAATTTTAAGGATCTCTTGGAAGCGGAGAACGGCGCGCAGGCGTGGGAAACGCTTGCGATGAATCAGGATGTCGCCGTGCTGATTACAGACTGGAATATGCCGGAAATGAACGGCTTGGAGCTGGTCAAAAAGGTGCGCGCCGAACCGAAATTCGCCGATCTGCCCATTATTATGGTTACCACGGAGGGCGGCAAAACGGAGGTGATCACCGCGTTGAAAGCGGGGGTGAACAACTATATCGTCAAGCCTTTCACGCCCGACGTGCTCAAAGAAAAACTCGAAGCGGTTTTGGGAACCAGCGCCTGAACCGATACGCCGAATTGACTATTAACCAGATTGGCGAGGACGAAGCCTACGCGATTGGCGCGCTGTTAAACGCGCCGTATATCGACGAAAACGGATCGTATATTTTCGCCTTCAACGAGCGATCGGAAGCGATCGGCGAGGTCGCCCGATCGCTTGCGCCAAACGCCGTTTTATCGTGGCGCGATCAAGACGACGACGCGTGGAAAAAGGCGTACGAGCAAACATTCGAGCCGATCGAGATTGGCGAGTTTCGCGTCCGCCCCTCTTGGCGCGAGGCGCGAGAGGGTTTTATCGATCTGATCGTCGATCCCGAAACGGCGTTTGGCACGGGGCGGCACGAAACGACGGCAAGCTGCCTAGAGGCGCTTTCGCGTTTCGATCTAAGCGGCAAAAGCGTTCTGGACGCGGGTTGCGGCAGCGGTATTCTGGCGATCGCGGCGGCGAAAAAAGGCGCGTCGGTCAGCCTCTGCGACGCGGACGCGCAGGCGGTTAAGGTAGCCGAGAAAAACTGCGCGCTCAACGGCGTGAAACCGGCAAAAATATGGGTCGGTTCGGCGGATAAAGTTACAACCAATTATGATCTGATTACGGCAAATATAGTCGCCGATATTTTAACGGCGATAAAAGGCGATCTGCTCCGCGCCCTGAAAAGCGGCGGGATACTGATCGTTTCGGGTATTCTGGAGCGTTTCGAGCGGCGTTTCGCGGCTTGCTACGGCGATCTGGAAACCCTGTTTGTCATCAAACGCGGCGAGTGGAGAACGATCGCGTATCACAACACCGAGAAAGCGAGATAATGGCTAATCAAAATCAACTGCCGCCAGAGAACAACAACCGGCGGAACAACAATTTTTTTAACAACAACCCGCTTTTAATCTTCGCGATCTTTGCCGTCGCGTCGATAGCGCTGTTTAAGTACATATCGGCGAGTTCGGATATTTCGATGGACGCCTCGACGACGGGCGCGCCGATCACGCAGACGACTTCGCGCAATCTCTCCTATTCCGACTTCAAGAAGGCGGTGAAAAACGGCGATATAACGCAGGTTTTGATCGGCAAGAACACCATTCAAGGAAGCGGCATCAGCGGCACGCTTCAGACCAACTACTACGCCCGCAGGGTCGCGCCCGACGATTCGCTGCTGCCGCTCTTGGAGGAAAACTCCATACCCTACGGCGGTATGAACGAGGAGAACTGGCTGGCGGATATTCTCTTTAGCTGGGTGCTGCCGATCCTTATCTTTTTTGGCATCTGGGCGCTGCTTACAAACCGTATGCAAAAGAGCATCGGCGGCGGTATGCTGGGTATGGGCAGCGCCAAAAACCTAATCAGCGCCGAAAAACCCGCCATCAAGTTTGACGATATGGCGGGCGCGGAGGAGGCGAAAGAGGAGGTCAAAGAGATCGTCGATTTTCTGAAAAACCCCGATCGCTACATCAGGCTTGGCGCGAAAATCCCCAAAGGCATTCTGCTGGTGGGACCCCCGGGCACGGGCAAAACGCTGCTTGCCAAAGCGGTGGCGGGCGAGGCGAGCGTGCCGTTTTTCTCGGTTAGCGCCAGCGGTTTTATCGAGATGTTTGTGGGCGTGGGAGCGGCGCGGGTGCGCGATCTGTTTGATCAGGCGAAAAAACAAGCGCCGGCGATCGTCTTTATCGACGAGCTTGACGCGCTGGGCAAAAGCCGCGCCGCCTCCGGCTTTGGCGGCAACGACGAGCGCGAACAGACGCTAAACCAGTTGCTCGCCGAGATGGACGGCTTCGCATCCACCGAACCGATCATCATTCTGGCGGCGACCAACCGCCCCGAGATTCTCGATCCCGCCCTGCTGCGCCCCGGGCGCTTCGATCGGCAGGTGCTGGTGGATAAGCCCGATTTCAAAGGGCGGCTCGAGATATTAAAGGTGCATATCAAAAGCGTCAAGCTCGCAGAAAGCGTCGATCTGGAAACGATCGCCAAGATGACGGCAGGTTTGGCGGGAGCGGATTTGGCGAATATCGTCAATGAGGCGACGCTACTCGCGGGGCGCAAAAACAAAGAGGCGGTCGATAACGACGATATGCGCGAAGCGGTGGAGCGATCGATCGCGGGGCTGGAGAAAAAATCGCGCCGCATCAGCCCCAAAGAAAAGCGGATCGTCGCCTATCACGAGAGCGGGCACGCGCTGATCGCCCAGACGACCAAAGGCGCGAAAAAGGTCAATAAGGTTTCGATTATCCCGCGCGGGCTGGCGGCGCTTGGCTACACGCTCAACACGCCGGAGGAAAATAAATATCTTATGCAAAGAGGCGAGCTGATCGCCGAAATCGATGTTTTGCTTGGCGGGCGCGCCGCGGAGGAGATATTTATCGGCGAGATCAGCACGGGCGCGGCAAACGATCTCGAGCGCGCCACCGACATTGTTAAAGCGATGGTAACGATCTACGGTATGAGCGACGTTGCGGGGCTGATGGTGATGGAAAAGCGTACGGGCGGCTTCTTAGGTTCGCCTTACGGATACGGCAAGAGCAAGGATTACAGCGAAAAGCTCGCCGAAGAGACTGATTTTTATATCAAAAACGCGCTGACCGAGCGCTACGAAGCGGTCAAAGAGCGGCTTAGTACCTATGGCGAGGCGATCGAGGAGATCGCCGCGTCGCTGCTTACCGAAGAGGTGATCGAGGGCGCGAAGGTCAGGGAGATTATCGACTTGTTTGAGACGAAAAACGGCATCGTCCGCGAAAAAGAGGAGATCGAGAGCGTCGAGACGGCGCAGATAGCGCAAGAGGCGCAAGCGGAACAGGCTGATCAAACGGCGCAAGAGGCGCCCAACGAGGCGAACGGCAATGAAAACGCTTAACTCCGGTTTTTTACGCTTGCCGAACGAACGCGGCGATCGGCGCGCGCTTAAGGCTTTGCGCGATTTTTTTAGCGGTGGCGCAAAATGAAAACGACGATACTATTAGCCCGCGAAGGGTTTTTGAGCGTCTTTGTTTTGGCGACGCTAGCGCTTGTCTCGTACGCCGCCGACTGCGAGTTTTTGGCGGCGGTCTTTACGATCGCGACGCTATACGCCCTCTGGTTTTTCCGCAATCTAGAACGCATTCCAGACGAGCGCGATCGGCTTGTCTTTATCGCGCCGATCGACGG
>JAITEA010000147.1 GCA_031282285.1 Helicobacteraceae bacterium | reverse complement strand
CGCCGCGCGCGCTAACGCGCGGCGGCTATAAGTTACGCTATGTCGGTTGGAACCGGACCGTACTGATTTTCGCTTGCGTCTCCCTTTTGAATCCACAGGTAGATGTTGTAAAGCGGAACCAGCAGCCACCAGCCGATTTTGCCAATATCGTGCAGTCTGCGAATGCCGGCGCTGATCGAAGGAATCAGCGTCGCCAATCCAAAGATCGACGAAAGCGGCGTAACAAAAATGCCCAAAACGCCGATAAAGATCACGCCCTCGATAGCGAGCAGAACGATCGAGATAACGATCGTTACCAGCGTAAAAGTCCAAAAGCGCCGAATACCGATGCGACCGCTAAACGGACCGCCGCTCTCCAGAGCCGCTTTGCCGCCCTTCAGCGCGCCATAGACCTCCTTGATGTACTCAAGCCATACCTGAAACCAACCCTTGATCGGCTCCATATAAACCCCCTTGCTCCTTTTATTACGAGGCGAATATTATCCGCGCCGCGCTTAAAATTAGCGCCAATTAGGGCGTTTGACTTATTTTGGAATAATTATTGGCGGGGCGTAAGCCGATCAAAAACCGCCGCCGCGCTATATTCCGCGAGGCATAAAGGCGCGGCGGGTTTGGTTTCGCGTTTTGGCGAGTTTTTGGCAAATGGGCGCTCGCGGCGCGAAAAAAGAGGCAAAACGGCGGGACGGGGCGTATATTAACGGCGCATTCATTACAATTACGCCCTAAAATCCCTTAAGGTCGCAGATTGAACTATGTTGAACAGATAAACGCCGCGCCGACGATCGACGCGCTTGAAAGGTTGCGCGTGGAGGCGCTGGGCAAAAAAAGCGCCGTTAGCGAAGGTTTTGCCGCGCTCAAAAACGCCGCGCCGGAGGAGAAGGCGAAGATCGCCGCGGAGCTTAACCGCCAGAAAGAGGAGCTAACCGCCGCGATTGGCGCGCGCAGAGCGGTTTTGGAAAGCGCCGAGTTTGAAGCCAAAGCCGCCAAAGAAGCCGTCGATATTACTATGCTGGACTTTTCCGATCGCGGCGGCTCGCTTCACCCGATCAACCGCGCTATGGAGGAGATCGTCGAGTATTTTCTGGGTATGAACTTCGAGCTGAAAAACGGTCCGCTGGTCGAGGACGAGTTTCACAACTTCGAGGCTTTGAACCTGCCCAAGCACCACCCCGCGCGCGAGATGCAGGATACCTTCTATATGAGCGACGGTATGGTGCTTCGCACGCACACCTCCAATGTACAGATACATACGATGCTCGCCCAAAAGCCGCCCATAAGAATGATAGCCCCGGGCGCGGTTTTCAGGCGGGATTACGATCTGACGCACACGCCTATGTTTCATCAGGTCGAAGGGCTTGCCGTAGATGAAAAAGGCGCGATCAGCTTCGCGAACCTCAAGCATATTCTGGAGGATTTCTTAAACAGCTTTTTCGGCGACTTCCCCGTGCGCTTCCGCCCCAGCTTTTTCCCTTTCACGGAGCCGAGCGCGGAAGTTGATGTCGGCTGCGTGTTTTGCGGCTCCAAAGGGTGCCGGATGTGTAAAAACACGGGCTGGCTGGAGGTGCTAGGCTGCGGTATGGTCGATCCCAACGTGTTCAAGGCGGTGGGTTACGAAAATGTAAGCGGTTACGCCTTTGGAATGGGCGTGGAGCGGCTTGCCACGCTCAAATATCGCGTGGGCGATCTGAGATCGCTGTTTGAAAGCGATCTTGATCTATTGGAGCAGTTCAGATGATCGCGACTAAAAGCTGGCTAAACGAGTTTATACCCCTAGATCGCCTGAGCGACGAGGCGATCGCGCAAACCTTCACCCGCGTCGGGCACGAGATCGCGAGCGTAAAAAAGATCGCCTTCGACGATAAAATTGTCGTAGGCAAAGTCGTCAAGTGCGAAAAGCACCCAAGCGCGGACAAGCTAAGCGTCTGCGAGGTCGATACCGGCGGCGGCGAGAAACTGACGATCGTATGCGGCGCCAAAAATGTGAAAGCGGGGCAGTTTGTCCCCGTCGCGTTAATCGGCGCGAAACTGCCAAGCGTAGAGATCAAGCAAGCCGATCTGCGCGACGTAACGAGCTACGGTATGATCTGCTCGGCAAAAGAGCTTGGTTTGGGCGAGTTAAACGACGGGATTTTGCCGCTGGATAGCTCCGTTGGCGAGTTGAACGCGGGCGCGAAGCTGAGCGATTATCCGGCGCTAGCCGATACGATCTTTGAGATCGAGCTTACCCCAAACCGCGGCGACTGCCTGAGCGTGTTTGGTCTGGCGCGGGAGCTTTCGGCGGCGCTGAATACGCCGCTTAAAAACGATCGCCGCGCGCGCCTCAACGAAAACCCCAACGGCATAGGGCGCGTCCTGCATCTTACGAGCGATCCCGAGGCGACGGCGAGCGCGCTTATCAAGGCGATCGAAAATCGCGGGCTGTCGCTGCCGCTTGCGGCGCGGCTGCGTCTGGCGTGGTCTGGCGCCGCGACCGATACGACGATCGACGCGCTGATCGCCTACGCCTCTTTGACGACCGGCGTTTTGTTTCGCGCCTACGATCTCGACGCGATCGGCGGCGAGGAGCCGCAGGCGAAACTAAGGGTGATCAAACAAGACGGGCTGAATCTGCTTGTGGAGGAGCGGCAGAAAACGACGCTCGATACGATCGGCGTCGGCGCAAACCCCGCTTTCGCGGCGAACGACAACAGCCGCGTCATAGTGCTGGAGGCGTTTTTCGCGCCGAGCGACGAGATAACCAAGATCGTATTTGATCGCAAGCTAAAGGGCGACGAGCTGTTTAACAGAGTCTCCAAAGGCAGCGATCCCGATCTGGGCGCTGGCGCGCGCTTTTTTGGCGCGTTGCTTTCGCGCTATTCGCAAAGCCGCTTCTACGCCGAGTCGCTAGGTTGCGAGCCTAGTATCAAAACGCCTATGATCGCCATCAGCGCGAAAGAGGTAAGCGCGCTGATCGGGCGCGTTATCGACAAGAACGCGATCGCCGAAATCCTTAAACGGCTTGGCGCGAAGGTGAGATCAAACGGCGATCAGCAGAGCTTTCTGGTTTCCCCGCCCGCGTGGCGGCACGATCTGACGAATGAAGCAGACCTGACCGAGGAGGTCGTCCGCATTATGGGCGTGGATCAGATCGAGGCAAAGCCGCTGCTGACGCGAACCAAACGCGCCGCCGTAGAGGGCTGGAAGCGGTTTCGTTTCGAGCGCGATATGGCAAACCGCGCGGCGGCGAGCGGCTTCAACGAGGCGCTGCGCTTTTTGTTCTGCGATCAGAATATGGCGAGCGCGTTTGGCTTCAAGCCGATCGAGACGGGGCTGAACCTCTCCAACCCGATCGCCTCCAATATGAACGCGCTGCGCCCGACGCTGCTTATCAACCTGCTGGAAGCCGCGTCGAAAAACCGCGCCAAAGGCAGATCGAGCGTCGCGCTGTTTGAGATCGGCGATATTTTCAGCGACAAACGCGAGCAGTCGCGCGAGATCGCCTTTGTTTTCAGCGGCGAGCAAGAGGGCGCGCATATCAAAAATCACGGCAAGCCAAGCGATATTGACCTGATCGGTTTCGCGCGTTTGATCGCCGCCGCGACTACGGCTTTTTCGCTCGAGCCGATCGAGTCGCCCTATCTGCAAAAGGGGCAGTCGGCGCGGATCGTCGCCAACAAAGCGGCGATCGGCGAGCTTGGCAAGCTCTCTTTGCGCCTTGCTAAACTCTACGATTTAAGCGAGGCGACCTTTGTCGCCAGAATCGATCTAGGCAAGATCGAACGGCGGACAATCCGCGCCAAGCCTTTTGGCAAACTTCAGCCAATCGAGCGCGATCTTAGCGTGGCGATCGACAAAACCGTCAGATTTGACGCGGTAAGAGCCGCGATCGAAGCGCTTAATATCGGCGAGCTTAAACGAATCTTAGCCGTCGATCTCTACGAGGACGAAACGCTTGGCGACAAGCGCAGCCTGACGCTACGGCTTATCCTGCAGCCGTTTGACAAGACGCTTTTAGACGAGGAGATCGCGCGGATTACCGAGCGCGTTTTAGAGCGGCTGAAATCTGGTTTCGGCGCGGTCCTGCGATGAAGCGGCTGATCGTTTCGCGCTCCAAACCCATAACGGGCGAGACGGATACGCTCGCGCCGGATAAGTCGATCTCGCACCGCGTGGCGATCCTCTCGCTCTTGAGCGACCAAACCTCTCGCGCGGGCAACTTTCTGCGCGCCGAGGATACGCTTAGGTCGCTTGAGATTATCAGGCGGCTTGGCGCCAAAATCTCGCAAGAGGGCGAAACGATTACGATCGAGCCGCCAAGCAAGATCGAGGAGCCAAGCGATTATCTCGATTGCGGCAACGCGGGCACGGCTATGCGTATCTTTACGGGGCTGCTCTGCGCTCAAGAGGGATTTTTCGTCCTAAGCGGCGATCGCTATCTAAACAGCCGCCCGATGAAGCGCGTCGTCGCGCCGCTGAAGGCGATTGGCGCGTCGATCGACGGGCGGCTTTCGGCTAGTTTCGCGCCGCTTGCCATTCGCGGCGCGCCCAATCTCGCGCCGTTTAACTACGCAAGCTCGGTTAGCTCCGCGCAGGTTAAAAGCGCGATGATCTTAGCGGGGCTGAACGCCAACGGCGGCGTCTTTTCCGAGCCGGAACTAAGCCGCGATCACACCGAGCGAATGCTCAAGGCGATGGGCGCGGATATTCGCGTTCAAGACGGCAAGATCGCCGTCGCCAAAAAGATTGCGCCGCTTAAACCGTTTAATCTCCGCGTCCCCGCCGACCCTTCCAGCGGCTTTTTCTTTGCCGTCGCAGCGGCGATAACGCCGCGAAGCGATCTGCTCTTAAAGGGCGTTACGCTTAACCCTACGCGCATAGAGGCGTACAAAATCCTGCGAAAGATGGGCGCGAAGGTGGAGTTTATCGAGCGCGAGAACGACTACGAGCCGATCGGCGATATCCGCGTGCGCGGCGGCGAACTGAACGGCGTAGAGGTTGATCAAAATGTCTCGTGGCTGATCGACGAGGCGCCGGCGTTAGCTATCGCGTTTGCCTTCGCCAACGGCGCAAGCCGTTTAAGCGGCGCGGCGGAGCTAAGGGTAAAGGAGAGCGACCGGATCAAAAGCGTCGTGGGCAATCTGATCAAATGCGGCGTTGCGGCTAAAGAGTTAGCCGACGGCTTCGAGATTATCGGGCAAAAGACGATCAAAGGCGCGCGCGTCGATAGTTTCGGCGATCACAGAATCGCTATGAGCTTCGCCGTCGCGGCGCTGGGAGCCGAAGGCGAGATGATAATCGACGATTCCGAATGCGTAGCCACCAGCTTTCCCAACTTCGCCGATATTTTCAGATCGCTTGGCGGCGCGATCGAGGAGCAAGCGGTTGGAGATTAAGCTAGCCGAAAGCTGCGGTTTTTGCTTCGGCGTAAAACGGGCGATCAGGCTTGCCGAAAGCAACCCCAATTCGGTCGTGATAGGCGAATTGATACACAACCGCAGGGAGATCGACAGGCTCAGTCAAAACTTCGGCGTCCGCACCGCGGCAAGCGCCGAGGAGATCAATGGCGGCGATCGGGCGATTATCCGCACGCACGGCATCGAAAAAGAGGCGAAAGCCAAGCTGCTGACGATAACGGACGATATCATCGACGCCACCTGCCCCTATGTTACCAAGCCGCAGAAGATCGCCGAAACGATGAGCCAAAAGGGGTATCAGATCGTTATCTTTGGCGATCGCAAGCACCCCGAAGTGAAGGCGGTGCTAAGCTACGCCGACAAGAGCGCGGCGGTCGTCGCGGACGCGAGCGAGCTTGAAACGATAAACATCGGCGATCGCGTCGCGCTGATCAGCCAGACCACCAAATCGATAGCGGCTTTTGGCGAGGTCGCCGCCGCGCTGATTGCCAGAACGAGCGAAGCGCGGGTGTTCAACACCATCTGCAACGCCACCTACGACAACCAAGAGGCGACGCGCAAACTCGCCAAGGAAGCCGACATTATGATTGTAATCGGCGGCAAAAACAGCTCCAATACCAAGCAATTACACGCGATCGCGCTAAAATACTGCGCCGATTCGTATCTGATCGAAGAAAGCTCCGAACTGCGCCGAGAATGGTTCAGCGGCAAGCGTCTGTGCGGCGTGAGCGCGGGCGCTTCCACCCCCGATTGGATCATCGAGGAAGCTACCAAATCTATAGCGCAATTTGAGCTTTTAGCGGGGTTAGATTAAAATCATCATTTGGTAAGGCAAAAATAAGGGTTTTAATGGGCAACGAGGCGTTAGAGAGCATCGACATCAGCGAAGAGGACAAAGCGCTCTTCGAGCAGTCGGTAAAAGACGACGACGCATGGCGCGAGTCGATAAAAGGCGACGGCAGAAACGAAAAGCTTCTGACCGCCACAATAGCGAAGATCACGAGCGAAGCCGCGTTCGTCAATCTGGGCGGCAAGTCCGAAAGACGGCTTGAACTAGCCGAAATTACGGATAAAAACGGCGTTCTGCTGTTCAAAGAGGGCGATCAGATTCCGGTCGTGGTTACCAAATCGGGCGATCGAACGCGCATTTCGCACAAGCGAGCCGTGAAACGGCAGAAGATCGCCGAGTTCATCGCCGCGCACAAAGCCAAAGAGGGCGAAAGCGCGGAGCCGATCGATATCGAGGGGACGATCGTCGGCAAGAACAAGGGCGGTTACATCGTAGAGGCGGACGGCGTGGAGTTTTTTATGCCTATTTCGCTGGCGGCGTTCAAGCCCGACGCGAAACCGCAGATCGGCAAAACCGTAACGGCGCGGCTGATCAAGATGGACGAGGCGAACGGGACGCTGGCGCTTTCGCGCAGATCGTATCTCAACGCGCAGCGCAAAACGCGCAAAGAGGCGATAAGAAAGCTGACCGACGCGGGCGAGATCGTGGAGGCTACGGTCAGGCGAATCCAAAACTACGGTATGTTTGTGGAGTCAAACGGCGTGGAAGGTTTGGTGCATTACACCGAGATCAGCCACAAAGGTCCGGTTAATCCCGCCGCGCACTACAAAGAGGGCGACAAGATTCAGGTGAAGATGTCGGGCTACGACAAGGAAAAGAACCGCGTCAGCTTCTCGATCAAAGCCACTCAGCCAAATCCGTGGCAGGAGATCGCCGAACAATTGGAAGTGGGCGACACCATCAAGGTAACCGTAGCCAATATGGAGGCGTACGGCGCGTTTGTCGATCTGGGCAACGACACCGAAGGTTTTCTGCATATCAGCGAGATTAGCTGGGATAAAGAGCTCAAGCACCCCAACGAGGTTTTGCGCATAGGGCAGGAGATCGAAGTCGAGGTGATCGCGCTAGATATAGAAAATCAGCGCCTGCGCGTTTCGCTCAAGAAGCTTCAGCCGAAGCCCTACGAAGAGTTTATCAAGCGGCATAAGATCGGCGATAGGCTTACGGGCGTGGTTACCTCGCTCAAGGATTTCGGCGCGTTCCTGAAGATCGAAGGCGTAGAGGGGCTGCTACACAACGAAGAGTGCGGCTGGAACCGCTCCGATACCGCCAAGTCGATGTTCAAAGAGGGCGACGAAGTCGAAGTGGAGCTAATCAAGATCGATTACGATTCGGGACGGCTCAGCTTCAGCAAAAAGGCGCTGATCGAAAGCCCGATCGAAATATACGCCAAGAAGCGCCAGATCGGCGACGTGGTTCAGGGCGTGGTGCGCGACGCTAAGGAGTTCGGCGTTTTCGTCCGCCTCGAAGACGGCGTGGACGCGATGATACGCGCCGAAGACCTCGCGCCTTTGAAGCTCGAGGAGATCAAGATCGGCGATACGATCGAGGCGAGCATAGCGGTTATGGAGCCGAAAAAGGGGCGCATCCGCCTCTCCGTGCGCCGTTTTGAAAAGCAAAAGGAGCGCGACGCGCTGAAGAGCTTCAACGGAGAGGATCAGCGCACCACTTTAGGCGACGCAATCAGGGGATCGCTGAAGAAATAAGGGCGGTTGATCAATGCGCGGCGTTTGGGTCGCTTCTTTTTTCGCGCTGGTTTTGATAGCTTTGGGCGCGGCGTTCGCGTGGCGGACGACTCGCGTCGAAAGCGGCTGGCGAGCCGATCGCGTCGTGGTCGATAGCAGCCTTATCCGCAGGGAAGGCGAAGCGATCGCGGATGATAGCAAAGCGGCGATCCCCGAATGGATGCAGAAAATGGCGCAGCCAAACGAAGCGCCTCGTTTGAGCGCCGACGAGAGCGCAATTAGCTGGGATCTCGTAAGCCCCGACTTCCGCAGGGATATTTCGCTCGTTCTGCGTTTTGATAGCCCCGATCGTTTTCAAAAGGGGTGTCTGGACTACTTTTTCAAATCGCGCCAGATCGCGCATACGATCGAAGAGGGCGAGTTTTACGATATTCGTCTGGCGAACAAAGACCCCGAGGCGGCAAACGCGCTGATAAAAGAGCTGGCGACATACGATCTGATAGCGGAGCTTATCTCGCTTGAAAGACCGAAACTATACTAAAGGTTATCGATGAAGCAAAAAGTTATTGTTTGCGATCATATTCACGACAGAGGCGTCGAGATTCTAAGAAACGCTAAGGATATCGATCTGCTCGTCGCCTACGACGCGCCTAAATCGGAGCTATTTGGGGCGCTGCGCGACGCGGAGCTTGCGATCACGCGCAGCTCCACGCCCGTGGATACGAAGTTTCTGGACGCGGCGAAAAAGCTCAAGTATGTGATCCGCGCCGGCGTCGGCGTGGATAATGTCGATATCGACGAGTGTTCCAAGCGCGGCGTAGTCGTGATGAATGTACCCACCGCCAACACGATCGCCGCGGTAGAGATGACGATGTGCCACCTTGTCTGTTCGGCGCGATCGTTTGTGTACGCGCACAACGAGCTTAAGGAAAAGCGCGTCTGGAAGCGCGAAAACTGGTACGGCACCGAGCTTTTTGGCAAATCGCTGGGGGTGATAGGTTTTGGCAATATCGGCGCCAAAGTCGCCGTCCGCGCTCAGGCGTTTGGTATGGATATCGTCGCTTTCGACCCTTACATTCAGCCAAACAAGGTAACTTCGCTGGGTATGACCTACACGACCAGCTTCGACGATATTCTAGCCTGCGACATTATCACGATCCACACCCCCAAAAACAAAGAGACGACAAATATTATAACCGCCAAAGAGATCGCCAAGATGAAAGATGGCGTGATTTTAATCAATGTAGCGCGCGGCGGGCTGTACAACGAAAGCGATCTTGTAGAGGCGCTCAAATCGGGCAAGGTTCGTTTCGCCGGTATCGACGTGTTCTCCAAAGAGCCGGCGACGGATAACCCGCTGCTTGATCTGCCCAATGTCTCCGTTACGCCGCATCTTGGCGCCAATACGGTCGAAAGCCAGATCAACATCGCCGTTCAGTCGGCTGAAAACGCGCTGGAGGTTTTGCGCGGGGCAAGCTACCCCAACGCGTTGAATCTGCCGATCAAAGAGGGCGCGATCCCCGCGTGGGCGAGCGGCTATTGCGAACTGACGCAGCGAATGGCGTTTTTGGCGGCGCAGACGCTCAAAAGCTCTATTAGATCGGTCGTAGTCGGCGCGAGCGGCGAAGCGGCTAACTATCTGGAATCCTTCGGCGTTTTCGCCACCGTCGGCGCGCTGAACAAATCGATCGCCGAAAAGGTCAATTATGTGAACGCGCCGTTTGTCGCCAAAGAGCGCGGTTTGGAAGTCTCCACGCGCAAAGACGACGGCGAATCGCCATACAAAAATCTGGTAACCGTCCGCGTCAGCGACGACAGCGAAAGCGTCAATATCAGCGGCGTGCTGTTTGGCGACGAAAGCCCCCGTATCGTGGATATTAACGGCTTCGATATGGACGTTTCGCCCAAAGGCAAGATGATTTTGTTCAAAAACAACGATGTACCCGGCGTGATCGGCAAGGTCGGCACGCTGCTTGGCGACGCGAAGATCAATATCGCCGATTTCAGGCTTGGACGCGACAAGTTCGGCAAAGCTATGGCGCTGATCATCGTCGATAACGAGCCGCCGCGATCGGCGCTGGACGCGCTCGCCGCGCTGCCCGAAGCGGTCGCGGTAGCCTACGCGGAGCTATAGGCAAACTTAAATTAGACGAGGGAAAAGATGACTTATGCAATGGGCGATCTGAAAAAGGGTCTGAAAATTGAGCTTGACGGCGTTCCATATAAGATTGTGGAGTATCAACATGTGAAACCGGGCAAAGGTCCCGCGTTTGTGCGCACGAAGATCAAATCGCTGCTGGACGGGCGCGTGATCGAAAACACCTTTCACGCGGGCGACAAGGCGGAAAAGCCCGATCTCACCGAAGCGACGATGCAGTATCTGTACAAAGACGGCGAGCATTTTCAGTTTATGGACACGAGCAGCTACGAGCAGTACGCCTTTAACGCCGATCAGGTAGGCGACGCGGCAAACTGGCTGATCGAGAATGTCGAAGTCTCCGTCTCCTTTCACAACGGCAAACCTATCGGCGTGGAGCCGCCGCAAACCGTCGCGCTCAAGGTCGTTCAGACGCCGCCCAACTTCAAGGGCGACACCAGCGCGGGCAGCAAGAAACCGGCGAAACTGGAAACCGGCGTGATCGTTCAGGTGCCATATCATGTGCTGGAGGGCGAAACGATCAGGGTCGATACCTTTAGCGGCGAATATATTGAAAAAGTCAAGTAATCTTGATCTGGTTACGGCGCGCTCAAGGCGAACCCAAATCCCCGCTTGCGGGGAGGGCAAACCCACCGCCGAAACCGCGCGATCATTTAATTTCTAAAACAATATAAAATTTAGCGGGGCAAGCGTTTTTGGTTATAGCGCTTCAAGCTCTTTGATGCGATCGCGGCAATAGGTCGCGTTTGGATAGCGTTTGACGATTATTTTATAAAGTTCAAGCGCCTTTTTATACGACTTCAAATCGTAGTAGTTCTCGGCTTGGTTTGCGTACGCGTCGTATATCAGCTCGGAATTTTGAGCCTTGTATCTTTTGATTGCCTCGTCAAAATAAACGATCGACTGTTTATAATCGCCTATCGATCGGTAGGCGACGCCAATGCCGTAATAGGGTTCGGGATCGTCGGGCGCCAATTTTGCCGCCGTTTTATAGGCTTGAACGGACTCTTCCGCGCGATCGGTCATTTGATAGATCAGCGCCAGATTCAGGTAAGGTACCAGATTGCCAGAATCGATCTGAATCGATCGCTTATAAACCTCCTCGGCTTTGTCGTACATCTTTAGTTTTCGGTAGGCGACGCCAAGATGATCGATTGCGTCTATAAAGTCGGGTTCTAGCTCGATCGCTTTCAGCAGATATTGCGAGGCTTCCAAAGCTCTATCCTCTAAGAGCATAGCCGTTCCGATCCGATAAGCCTTAGCCGCCGCTTCGTTATCGGTTTTTACGATTAAATCTCTTTCGATAAACTTCGGCTCTTTAGTCTCTTGCGCCTCCTGCGAGGCAAAAACGCTTAGCGCGATAAAAAACGATAAAACAACGCCGGATATTTTCATGGTTTAGCGTTGGCTTTGAGGTTCTTTTTCCACTCTTTTTCAAATTTTTTGCGCTTCAAAAGCGGCAGGCGATCGACAAATAGTTTTCCGTCGAGATGATCTATTTCGTGCTGAAAGGCGATCGCCAGCAATCCTTCGGCTTCGATCACAAACGGTTTGCCGCGCCGATCTTGATATTTAAGCGTTATTTTCGTGAAACGAATAACCTCTTCGGTAAACTCTGGAATGCTCAGGCAACCCTCGTTCCACAATATCTCCTCTTCGGCTTTTACTATTTCGGGATTTATAAACTCCATCAGATTTTCGGGCAGCCGTTCGCCCTCTTCGTTGGCTATATTGACGACAAAAGCGCGCAAAGGCTCGCCGATTTGTATCGCCGCCAAACCTACGCCGTTATGCTCGATCATCGCCAGATTCATATCCTCGAGCAACGCGCCCAAGCCGTCGTCAAACTTAACGACCCGCGCCGATTTCTGTCTGAGCCTTTTGTCTGGATAGACGATCAGCTCTCTACTCATCGGTTTTTTCGCCTTCGTCCAGCGGCGCTATCTCGTAAACCGCCCCTTCCTCGTCGGCTTTATTCATCGCGTCAAGCGCGCGCACCATAACGGTTTCGGCTTCCTGCGACACGCTCAAAGTCGCCACGCCTATGCGTACTTCCAGTTTGATCTCCTGATCGGCTATAAAAAAGTGCGATCCGCTCGTCATCTCCGCCACGCGAAGCGCGGCGCGCGCGGCGTTTTGCTCGTCGGTATGCTTGAGCAGTATGCCAAAACAACCCTCGCCAAAGTGCGCTACTATATCGCTTCGTCTGGAGGTTTTCATAAAGAGTTTAGAGATGGTGCGGTTGATCAAACCAAGCTGTTTTTCGCTGCCGACGCGCTCTTTTACATTGCGGCTCAACTTTGCCAGCATCAATGTGCTGTGGTGGTTGAACTTCTCGATATGCGCGATCTCGGCGCGCACCTGCTCGGTGAGGTAGCGCTTGTTGAATATGCCATATTGCGAGTCGTAGATGGTTTCGCCTTTGACCTCTTGAATGATCTTGGCGCTTTTTGTATAGAGATTTTTGATAACGATCGCTTGCGAGTTTAGCGCGAGCGTCAATTTTTCCAGATCGTTGTTGAGCGCCAGCGAGAGATTCTGAACGGCGCTTGGGTTGTTGATCGCCTTTGCCTCCTGCATTCTGCGCTTGCTGATTTGCGTCATATTGCTGACGCTCTTAAACAGCGTAGCCACATTTTGCAAAATCTCCTTGAATATGCCAAAGCCCTCTTGCAATTGGCGCTCCATAAGCATTCGCTTCTCGTCTTCGCTGGAGCTTTCGCCCTCGATCATATCGCTCATCGCTTTGCGAAACTCGTAGGGTTTCTCGTCGAGCGCTTTTTCAAAGTAGAGCTGGTAGTAGTTGGGCAGCGGCGGCAGATTGTCTTTTGCCAGTTCGTCTAACACGGCGCGCGCGAAGTTCTCCACCTCGCCCGCGCCGCTAGCGGTCGCCGCGGCGATCGGCTCCGCGACTGCGTCGCCGTTTGCGCCGATATTGACCCCTTTCCTTAATAACACGACTCTCCTTGCAAAAAACGCTATTTCAGACTTTTTTCTACAACCGCGTCTATTATGCCATAATTTAACGCTTCTTTCGCGCTCATAAAGAAATCGCGGTCGGTGTCGTTCTGTATCGTTTTAAGCGGCTTGCCCGTGTTCTCCGCCAGAATCTCGTTGATAATCGCCTTGACGCGCACGATCTCCTTTGCCTGTATCTCGATATCCGTCGCCTGCCCCTGCGCGCCCCCAAGCGGCTGGTGAAGCATAATGCGCGAGTTTGGCAGCGCGTGGCGCTTGCCTTTGGCGCCGCAGGAGAGCAAAAACGCGCCCATCGACGCGGCTTGCCCGATACAGATCGTCGCCACGTCGGGCTTGATATACTGCATCGTGTCGTAGATCGCCATACCGCTGGTGATCACGCCGCCGGGCGAATTGATGTAGATGTATATATCTTTCTGCGGGTCTTCGGCTTCTAAAAACAGCAACTGCGCCACGATCGAGCTTGCCACCGCGTCGTTAATCTCGCCGCCTAGCATCACGATGCGATCTTTCAGCAGGCGCGAATAGATGTCGTAACTTCGCTCCCCGCGCCCCGTGCGCTCGATCACATACGGAATATAGTAACTCATCTTAGAATCCCTTCGTATTGGTTGGGTACGGCGCCGCTTTTCAGCTCTCGCCGCTTTTGGCTTTCGCCGTCTTTTTGGCGGCGGGTTTAGCCGCGCTCGTTTCGTCCGCGGTTGATTTCGCCGCTTTTTTGGGTTTATCCGGTTTGTCGGTTTTGTCGACTTTACCGGTCTGCCCCGCCGCGGCTTTGCGATCTAGCAGCGCGGTGATTGCGCGATCTTCGGTCAGCGACATTCGCACCACCGCAGTCAAGTTGTTTTTGCGGTAGTACTCCAGCGCCTCTTTGGGGTTCTGCCCCGATTGCATCGCCTGATAGTAGATCGCCTGCGCCACCTCTTTGTCGCTTACGGAGATATTTTCGGCTTTGGCGATCGCGTCTATCAGCAGCGTCGTTTTTACGCGCTCTTTGGCTTCGGCGCGAAACTCCTCGCGTAGCGCCTTAAGCGCGCCCTCGTCGCTTTGCAGCTTTTTGAGCGCCTCTTCGTCAAGCGTTCTAGCTTTCTGCGTCGCCAGATGATCGATTTCTTGTTCCAAGATAATTTCAGGCAGATCAAAATCGTATTTTTTTAGTAGCGTTTCAAGCAGTTTGGGGCGCAGCTCCTCGTTATAAAGCCTGTTCTTTTGCTCGTCGAACAGCGTTTTTTCAACCGCCGCTTTCAACTGTTCCAGATTCGCGCCTTCAATATTTGGCAATAGTTTTTTTGCCAGATCGTCGTCTATGGCGACCGGCTTTTTCGCCTTGATCGCCTTTAGCGCGACGGCGAAGGTAGCCGCTTTGCCCGCCAGCTCTTTCGCGCGGTATTCGGCGGGGAAGGTAACGGCGATCTGTTTGGTTTCGCCCGCTTTCAAGCCGATCATCTGATCTTCAAAGCCTGGGATAAAGCCGTTTGAGCCAATCTTGATCTCATAATCCTTAGCCGAAGCGTTGGGGATTGGTTCGCCGTCT
>JAITEA010000106.1 GCA_031282285.1 Helicobacteraceae bacterium | reverse complement strand
TTTTGATTGCAATCAGTATTATTGTCGTCCTGCTCGTGCTGCCAAGCGGCGAGAGCGAACAGCCGCAACGGGTAAGCGGCGGGGCGGCGGGCGGCGCGGAGGCGATGCTGGGACCTGTCGTCGATTTGAATCAATTTATTGTCAATCTGCTCAGCGCCGACGGCAGGCGTTTTCTTAAAATCAAGATAAGTTTGGAACTTTCGCACAAAAACGCGGGTCCAGAGGTGGAAAACAAGATGCCGCTTATACGCGACGCGATCATTCAGCATCTTTCAAGCAAACGATTCGACGAAATCTCCACCGAAAGCGGCAAGGTGCGGCTTCGCAAGGAGATAGAAAACAATATCAACAGGTATCTGATCGACGGGCAGGTCAAGAGCGTCTTTTTTACGGATTTTGTAATTCAATGATCGTTGGTTGCGGCGATCGCGGTTTTAGTTATGCCAGTTGCGGCGTTATGCGTGAATCGGGCGCGGGCGCGTTAGCAAAATGATCGGCGTCGATATGATAGAGATTAGGCGGATCGCCGCTTTGAAGGAGCGCTTTGGCGAACGCGCTTTGCGCCGCTTTCTCAGCCAAGAGGAGATCGCCGTTTTTGGCGGCAGAATAGAGAGCTTAGCGGGGCTTTGGGCGGCGAAAGAGGCGGTATCCAAAGCGCTTGGCGTCGGGATCGGCGCAAAACTCGGCTTTCACGATATCACGATCGCAAAAAACGGCGAGGGCGCGCCGGTTGCGCTCTTAAGCTCTCGCGCTTCCAAACGCTTTGGCGCTTATAAACTGCCCGTGTCCATCACGCACGAAAAAAACTACGCTATCGCCGTCGCCCTCAAACAACCCTAACCCCCTCGCTCCCCTGATAAGGAAGGTTCTTATCATTCCCGCGTAGCGCCCGCCGCGAGAGCGGCGCAAGGCGCGTAGGAAAGCGGGAATCTATCTCAAAAACAATCGAAAATCCGAAAATAGACGCTAAGCGTTGTTTTTTGTCGCGGATCGCATTCAATTCGTATATTTTTGGGATTCGCGCCTATGCGGAAATGACGAGAAGGGGCGTAGCCGCTTCGTCGCGGGAATGACGAAAGAGGAGATTTTGCCGCGAAAGTTGCGGGTATGACGGAAAGGCGGGGGAATTGTGAGTTAAGCGGACGAGAGCGGCAAAAATCGAAAATTAGCAATGCTGCAATAGAAAAAGCGCGATATTATAAAAATAGTTTGACGATAATAGCCAGCGTTCCTAATAAAACCGATCCGACAAGCCATTTGATTGCGCCTAGTTCGGCTCTGATCGCTTTATTGTCGCCTTTTAACTCCGCGATCTCTAGCGATAGTTTAGTGTCAAGCGCCGCGATTTCAGCTTTCAAGTCTTGTTTTGTAGCTAAACCTTCCGAGGCGACTCCAAGCGCCTCTTTCAACACGGCGCTTACGCCTTTGGCTTGGCTTTCCTGAAAACCGGCAGCTTGCAACCTTTCAACCGTAGCAAGCGTATCAAACGCCATAATTACGCTCATTTTCCAACTTCCTTGTCTCAACTGCTCGTATTGTATCGTGTTTTTGGCGGCAAAAGCGGCGCTTAGTCGCTCTTTGTTACTATTTCGCGGCTAGACCACCGCATAAAGGCGCTTGATGGATTACCGCTTACTTGCCGATCGTTACGGCACTCCGTTGTATATCTACGATTTTGACTATATGACAAGCCGATACGAGACGCTTAAAAACGCCTTTGAAGGCAAAAAATCGCTTGTGGCTTTCGCTTTGAAAGCCAATTCAAACCTGAGCGTGATCGCCCGCTTTGCCGCGTTAGGCGCGGGCGCGGACTGCGTGTCGTACGGCGAGGTAAAACGAGCGCTGATTGCCGGCGTTCCGAAATATAAGATTATTTTCAGCGGCGTGGGCAAGCGCGACGACGAGATTACGGGCGCGCTGAACGACGATATTTTGTTTATCAATTGCGAGAGCGAGGCGGAGCTAGATCGCGTGGAAGCTATCGCGCAAAGTCTGGCGAAGCCGGCTCGAATCAGCGTTCGCGTCAATCCTGAAATCGACGCGAAAACCCACCCCTATATTTCCACGGGGTTGAAAGAGAACAAGTTCGGCGTGGATATACCAACCGCCAAACGGCTCTATATCCGCGCCAAAAACTCGCCGTGGCTGGAGCCGGTGGGCATTCATTTTCACATAGGCAGCCAGTTGACCGATTTGACGCCGATCGCGGAAGCGGCAGACAAGGTCGCCGAGCTTGCCAGATCGCTAATCGCGCTTGAGATCGATCTGAAGTTTTTCGACGCGGGCGGCGGCATTGGCGTAACTTACAAGGACGAAACACCATTTACTCCAAGTCAATACGCCAAAACGATCGCGCAGGCGATAAACGGCTTGGATCTGACGATCGTATGCGAGCCCGGGCGGTTTCTCACGGCGGGCGGCGGCGTTTTTCTCACCCGCGTTTTATACGAAAAGCGAATGGGCGACAAGCGCTTTACGGTGGTTGACGGCGCGATGAACGATCTCGTCCGCCCCGCGCTATACAACGCCTATCACAGAGTCGAGGCGATTGGCAAAAGCGGCGGCGAGAGCTTGTGCGATGTAGTTGGTCCGGTGTGCGAAAGCAGCGATTTTTTCGCCAAGAACATATCGCTGCCAAGCGTCGATCGCGGCGATCTGCTGGCGGTGCATACGGCGGGCGCGTACGGCTTTACGATGAGCAGCAATTTCAACACGCGCCGCCGAGCCGCCGAGGTGGCGGTGGAAAACGGCGCCGATCGGCTGATTCGGGAGCGCGAAACTTACGACGATCTATTGGCAAGCGAGGTCAAACTGCTAAACGCGGCGCGATAGATTTTCGCAAACGGCGCTAAAATAATAGCGATCGGCAAGTTTGGTTAGGGCAAGGAGTTTGCGATGTTACGCGGCAAGTTATTCGGCGGCTGGCTTTCGAGTCTTATTATGGTTCTGGTAAATACGGCGGGCGCTACGCCGCCAGATATTGTTATTAAATCCGCGCCGTCTCTTGCGGTTCGATCTGGCGAAGCGGCAAATACTATAGCGATCGGCGATAACGCGATCATAATCGCCAAAGCCAGAATCCCGCTCGACGACGTGATCGAGGCGAGCATAAGAACGGGCGGAAGCTATGTCGTAATTCAAGACGACAAGGCGCAGGAGGATTGGGCAAACCTGATGTTATATTTAAGCGAGCGCGATCCTGATAATTTAACCGAAATCCCGCTGCCGTTTGGCATTCAATACTACGGCTTGGCAAAATCGGGCAAACCGACGCCCGCGTTTTTGATAACCCCTCCGGTTTCGGGCGTTGTAATCGTGAGCGTCGATAACAAAGAGAGCTTTACCCCGAATATAAAAGTTAACGGCGGCGGATATCAAGAGTTTGAGGGCGGGCTATACAAACTATCCTTTAACGCGCAAGCTGGGAAAAAATACAGAGTTACGATCAGCGACGATCTAAGCGATAGCGGTCTGTATTCGATCGCGGCGTATATCAAGTAAAAAGTATCGCCGCTACGCCCTTTGGCGGGGTTGAGGGCGTTAAAATAAATAGCGCAGATCGATCTCCTCGATATTGGGGCGCTCTCTGACGCGGCGCTTAAACTGCTCCTGAAGGTTTTCGTGCAACTCGTCGATCTGCTTGCGGCGCGCCGGTTCGCTCGCCTTTGCCGCCACGCCGCTTAGCGATTCGATCAACGCGCGCAGATCGAGCGAGCAATCAAGCGAAGCTTGCCGCCGTCTGGCTACGCAGCGAAGCGGCAGCGACACGCTCTGCCAGCTTTCGCTCATCTCGCACGGAAAGCGCCAGCGCGCGTTATACGAAAGCGACAGCGAACCTTGAAGCGCGCCTTTTTCCGTGAATAGCGAGCCGCTCAGCACAAACGGATCGCTGACAAGATAGATCGCATCCAGCCCCGCCGGTCTTTTGCTGAGCCAAAACTGCAGAGTTTCAAAGTTCTGCGAGGGGGAGGGCGCGTATTTAGGCATTTCGCGCCCGTTTGAAAAGGCGACGGCGCGGCAGTAAAGTTCCGAAAAGTTCAGCCCGCGCAAAACGCCGTTGATCGCGCAGGTCTGCCCGTTCGCGCACGATCTTTTCTGCAGATCGCCGCTTGCGAACGGATAGCCTAAACCATTGAGCAGCTTTTGCAGCGCGTCCTGTTTTGTTGGTTGCGGCGTAATAGGCTGTTCGGTCTGCGCGGGCAAATCCTGCGTCTCTTCTTGCGTCAAAGCGCCAAGTGCGCCAAGATCGTTTAGATCGTTTAGATTGTCTAAATTGTCCAGATCGCTTAACGCGCCGTTATCGGCGTTCCGGCTTGTCTCGTTGGCTTCCTCGCTCAGGCTCTCGTTGGCTTCGATCTGGCGCGGCGGCTGGACGATCGTAATCTCCACGCGCCGTTCTACGCCGATTCTCGCGCCCAAAAGCAGATCCAAAGGCGAGGGCGCGAAATAGCGCGTTCCAGATATAAACATCAGCGCGCAGATCAAAAATACGAGCAGAGGCGCTAGACGAAACATCAGGCTCCCGTAATCGCCCGCACCGCCGCGGCGCGGTCGCTTTGGCGCATAAAATGCTCGCCGATCAAGAAGGCGTCAATGCCTATTTCGCTTAGTTCCAGCAGTTGATCGCGGTTGTACAAGCCGCTCTCGGCGACGATAATTTTGCCGTTTGGGATCAGCGGAACGAGCTTTGCCGACAGGCTCATATCCAGTTCCAGCGTGTCCAGATTGCGATGGTTGATGCCGATAATCGCCGCTCCCGCCGCGATCGCTTTGCTCAACTCGGTTTTGTCGCGTATCTCGACAATCGCCTCCATACCAAGATTCCTAGCCTGTTCTAATAGCGTTGAAAGCTCTTTGCGGCTAAGTATCACTGCGATCAGCAGTACGAACGACGCGCCATAAACCAGCGCCTCTAACAACTGATAGCGATCGACGATAAAATCCTTGCGTAGTAGCGGCAGGCGGTTGTG
>JAITEA010000101.1 GCA_031282285.1 Helicobacteraceae bacterium | reverse complement strand
AATCAATCCGCACAAAAATAAAAGGGCGCAAAGGATAAGAGAAAGAGCCAGTATGAGAGTTGACAATCTGCGATAAGGAATCTCAATGGTTTTGTTTTCCATCGTCGCCCCCTTTAGATGCGGCAATTATAGCGCCAAGACGCATAAACGGCAGATTTTGCTCAAAAGCGGTAATATAGCGGCAGATTTTGGCAAGGAGCGTATTATGACAAGATTAACGCTGTTATGTCTGGCGATCGCCCTGTTGTTTGGCGGTTGCTCTATCACGCAAAAGGCGCCCGTAACGGGACGGACGCAGCTTATTCTGATTGGCGAGGATCAGGAAAAACAGCTTGGACTTAGCGAAGCCGACGAGATACTGAAAACCTCCAAGCAATCAACCGACAAGGTTCTTACCGCGCGCGTCGTCAATGTAGGCAAGCGGATTGTCGCGGCTTCGGCGGAGGCGAAAGCCTATTCGTGGGATTTTTATGTGCTTGAGGATCCGACGATCAACGCCTTTGCGCTGCCCGGCGGCAAGGTGTTTTTCTACACGGGCATTCTTAAGCTGATGGCAAACGACGATCAGATCGCCTGCGTGATGGGGCACGAGATCGCGCACGTGCTGGCGCGGCACGGCGCGGAGCGCATAAGCCAGCAGCAACTTGCGGGCTTTGGCGGCGAGTTGCTCTCGGCGGCGCTGAAAGTCCCCGCCAAATATCAGAGCGCCTATCAGTCGGCGTACGGCGCGGCGGCGAATCTGGGCGTTATCCTGCCCTACAGCCGCAAGCACGAGAGCGAAGCCGACGCGATCGGCGTTACGCTGATGCACAAAGCTGGCTACAACCCCAACGAGGCGGTCAAGTTCTGGAAAACGATGGCGGCGCAGAGTAGCGGCAAAACGCCGGAGTTTTTATCGACCCACCCGTCGGATACGCGGCGGATTGAGGATATCCAGTCGCAGATCAAAAAGCTGAAATGAGCGCTTTGTATCTAGGCAAAACGAACGACGGGCGGCGGCTGGAGCTAGACCCTAGAACGCTGACGACCCATGCGGCGATTATCGGTATGACGGGCAGCGGCAAAACGGGGCTGGCGATCGCGCTACTAGAGGAAGCGGCGCTCTCCGGCGTAAGCGCGATTGCTATCGATCCCAAAGGCGATCTAGCCAACCTGCTGCTAACCTTTCCGAACCTCAGCCAAAGCGAGTTCGCGCCGTGGTCGGACGATCCGGCGCGGACGGCGGCGGAGTGGAGAGCGGGGCTAAAAAGCTGGGATTTAGACGAAAACAATATCAAGGCGCTGAAGCAAAGCGCCAATTTTCGGCTCTACACGCCCGCCGCCTCGCACGGCGAGCCTATCAACGCGCTAGGCTCTTTCGCCGCGCCGCCGCCCGCGCTTTTGGAGGATAGCGATCTGCTAAACGCGCTGGCAGCCTCTACCGTCGCCAATCTTTTGGGGCTTGTCAATATCGCCGCGCAGACGGCGGGCAAAGAGACGGCGCTGCTAACGGCGATTATCGACGACGCTTGGGCAAAAGGCGAGAGTCTCGATCTGGAGACGATTATCTTGCGCGTTGTGAAACCGCCTTTTGACAAGATCGGCGTGTTCGCGCTGGAGAGCTTCTTTCCGCAGGCTAAGCGCTTCGATCTCGCGGCGAAGTTTAACGCGCTGATCGCCTCCAGCGCCTTTTCGTCGTGGCTCAAAGGCGAGCCGCTTTCGATCGATCGCATCTTTGGCGGCGCGAAGCCTACGATCGCGGTCTTTTCAATAGCGCATCTAGGCGACAAAGAGCGTATGTTTTTCGTAACGCTGCTACTGAACGCGGTTGTGGCGTGGATGCGCTCGCAAGAGGGATCGCCGCGTTTGCGCGGGCTGATCTATATGGACGAGATATTTGGCTATTTCCCGCCCAGCGCGAACCCGCCCAGCAAAACGCCGATGATGCTGCTGCTCAAGCAGGCGCGGGCGTTTGGCTTGGGCGCGGTTTTATCCACGCAAAACCCCGTCGATCTCGACTACAAGGGGTTGAGCAATATCGGCGCGTGGTTTATCGGCAGGTTGCAAACCGCGCAGGATCGCGAGCGCGTTTTGGCGGGGCTGGTCGGCGCGGGCGGGTTTAGCGGCGCTACTAGCGAACAGATCGCGGCGCTGGAAAAACGGCGCTTTATCCTGAAAACCGATCGGCTTGAAAGCTTTGAAACCCGCTGGACGATGAGCTACCTTAAAGGTCCTTTGACGCGCGATCAGATTCGCCTGCTAACGCCCAAACAAGAGACGGTTTCCGCCGCGCCGCCCTCAAGACCTGCGCCAAAAACGGAGCTTGTCCGCGACGCGGGCGCCGAAAAGAAAAAGGCGGCGATCGAGGCGGGATACGAGCGCGAGAAGCGGCGGCTGCTGGAGAAGCGATCGCGCCTTTTGATCAAACTCGACAAGGAAAAAAGCGATACGAAACGATCGGCGATAGGCGCGATCGTTACGATCGGATCAAGTTTGCTTGGCGCGTTTTTTGGATCGCGCCGTTCCGCGCCGAACAAAATCGCGAGCGCGGTAAAAAGCGTCGCGAGCGCGCAAAAAGAGCGCGGCGACGAAGCGCGGGTAAACGGCGAGATAGCCGAGATCGACCGCCTGCTAAGCGAACTGGAAGCGCGCAAGATTAGCGATCTCGCCGCCTTTTCGTAACGGCGGCGGCGGGGGTTTGGCGGCTGAATATTGACTGCGCGATAGCTTTCTTGCCAAAATTTGGCTACTATAGAGAGATTTTTTCGCAACTGCAAAGGACGGTTCAATGGCTGAAGCGACCACCATACAAGATACTCGCTACAAACAGGTCGATAGGGCGATGCGCAAGCTCGGCTACGAAAAAAGCGCGCTGATAGAGGCGTTGCATGTGGCGCAAGAGGTGTTTGGATATTTGGAAAACGACGCGCTAAGTTTTATCGCGGCTGGGCTTAGGCTGCCCAAAAGCAAGGTTTTTGGCGTGGCGACCTTTTACAAATACTTTCAATTAAAACCGAAGGGCAAACACGCCTGCGTCGTCTGTACCGGCACCGCCTGTTATATCAAAGGCGCGAACAAGCTGATCGAGGCGATGGAGAAAAAATACGGCGTCAAACCCGGCGAAACGACCGAGGACGGCGAGATTTCGCTGCTGACAGCCCGCTGTTTTGGCTCCTGTTCGCTGGCGGCGGTAGCCGTGTTTGACAAACGAACGGTCGGCTATCTCAACGAGGAGAGCGTGATCGCCGAAAGCGAAAGGATGCTAAATGTTGCAAACGCTTGAGGAGCTGGAGGAGCTTACCAAAACTCTACAGGCAAAACGCGCCGAGATCAAAGAGGAGATCAATGTTTGTCTTGGCACAAACTGCCTCGCGATCGGCAACGACGAAACCAAAAAAGCGCTGGAGGAACGGCTGGCGCAAAAAGAGGGCGCAAGCGGCTACAAGGTCAAACCCGTAGGCTGCCACGGCTTATGCGCGCAGGGACCGCTGGTGATGGTCAATTCCGCTACGGGCGAGCGCGAGGAGATCGTGTACGAAAAGGTGCAAAAAGCCGACGCCGAGCGGCTGATCGACGCGATCGTGGGCGACAAACCCGCCGAAACCGTCGCCGATCTGCGCTGTAGAACCGATATTCCGTTTTTCGCCAAACAGAAAAAGATCGTGCTGGAAAACGCCGGTATTATCAACCCCGACAGCCTCGACGACTATATCTTAAACAAGGGCTATCACGCGCTGTTTTACGCGCTGACGCATCTTAGCCCCGAAGAGGTGATCGAGCAGGTCAAGATCAGCGCGCTGCGAGGGCGCGGCGGCGGCGGCTATCCTACGGGCTTAAAGTGGGAGAGCGTAGCCAAAGCGATCAGCGGCAAAAAATATGTGATCTGCAACGGAGACGAGGGCGACCCGGGCGCGTTTATGGATCGCGCCGTGATGGAGTCCGATCCGCACCGCGTGCTGGAAGGTATGGCGATATGCGGCTACGCCGTAGGCGCGGATCAAGGCTTTATCTATGTGCGCGCCGAATATCCCGTAGCCGTCGATCGCCTGCGAAGAGCGATCAAGGACGCGGAACGAAACGGCTTGCTAGGGCAGAAGATAGCCGGCACGCCCTTTAGCTTCTCGATCGAGGTCAGGCTTGGCGGCGGCGCGTTCGTGTGCGGCGAAGCCACCGCGCTGATCACCTCGCTGGAAGGCAATCGCGGCAACCCGCGCCAGAAACCGCCGCATCTAAGCGATCAGGGCTACGACGCTCAGCCCACCGTGCTCAACAATGTGGAAACCTACGCCAATATCCCGCCGATCCTTAGAAACGGCGGCGAGTGGTACGCCGGTTTTGGCGTCGAGAAATCCAAAGGCACCAAAGTGTTCGCGCTCACGGGGCAGGTAAAACACACGGGGCTTGTCGAGGTGCCGATGGGTATGACCTTGCGGGAGCTGATATTTGAAGTCGGCGGCGGCATCGAGGGCGACAAGGCGTTCAAGGCGGTACAGACGGGCGGTCCAAGCGGCGGCTGTATCCCAGAGGCTCTGCTTGATCAGTCGATCGATTACGAATCGCTGAAGGCGGTCGGCTCGATTATGGGCAGCGGCGGCGTGATCGTGATGGACGAAACCAGTTCGATGGTCGACGTGGCGAAGTTTTTTCTGGAGTTTTGTATGACCGAATCGTGCGGCAAGTGCGTCCCCTGCCGCGTGGGTACGGCGCAACTGTATAACCTGCTCGATAAGTTTACGAAAAAAGAGGCGAACGAGAACGATCTGGCGCTGCTTGAGGAGCTTTGCCAGACGATCAAAGAAACAAGCCTGTGCGGGCTTGGGCAGACGGCGCCAAATCCCGTGCTATCCACGCTCAAATACTTCAAAGAGGAGTATATCGCGGGGCTTAAGAAGGAGAGTTTATGACCGAGGCAATTCAGCGCGCCCGCACCAAAACGCTGACCATCAACGGACAGGCGTTCAGCGGCAGAAGCGATCAGACGATTTTGCAGGTGGCAAGAGAGAACAATATCGATATTCCGACGCTCTGCGCGATCGAGGGGCTGACCGATATCGGCGCGTGCCGTCTCTGCCTTGTCGAGATCGAGGGGCAAAGAGAGCTTAAACCCGCCTGCACAACGCGGATCAAAGACGGAATGGTCGTGCTGACCGACACGGAGCGGCTACGCAAACGGCGCAAAACTGTTTTGAGCTTTCTGTTTGCCGAGCGCAACCATGTTTGTTCGGTCTGCGTCAGCAACGCGCACTGCGAGCTTCAAAAGATGGGCGCGAAAGTCGGTTTGACGCACGCGGAGGTTCCCTATCTGTACCCGAAACTTCAGGTGGACGCCTCGCACAGGCGCTTTATCAACGATCCCAACCGCTGTATTCTGTGTACAAGATGCGTTCGCGTCTGCGACGAGATCGAGGGCGCGCACATTCTGGATATATTCGCGCGCGGGCTGGAATCGCGCATTATCGCCGAGATGGGTCAGCCGTGGGGCGAGAGCGAAAACTGTACGGGGTGCGGCAAGTGCGTTCAGGTCTGTCCGACGGGCGCGCTCAACGAAAAGGGGCTTTCCGTCGCCGAACAGCACAAGCGGCGCGGCTTCCTGCCC
The DNA here is from genome assembly GCA_031282285.1 of Helicobacteraceae bacterium. Taxonomy (GTDB): domain Bacteria; phylum Campylobacterota; class Campylobacteria; order Campylobacterales; family SZUA-545; genus JAIRNH01. Next base: position 2,396 of record JAITEA010000101.1, on the reverse strand, counting down.
TATTTAACCGCGATGAAGAGGGGGCGATAATGGCTAAGTTACGATTGGCGACGGTCTGGCTGGACGGCTGCTCTGGCTGCCATATGTCCTTTCTGGATATGGACGAAAGGCTTATCGAGCTTGCCGCCAAAGTTGAGGTGGTCTGCTCGCCCTATGTGGATACGAAGGAGTTTCCCGAAAACGTCGATCTGACCATCGTCGAGGGCGCGGTAAGCAGCGAAGAGGACCTTGAGAAACTGCGTAAAATCCGCAAAAACAGCAAAACGGTGCTGGCGCTGGGCGACTGCGGCGTAACGGGCAACGTTTCGGCGATGCGAAATCTCGTCGGCGTGGAAGCCTCTTTCAAGTTCGCCTACGACGAGTTAAGCGACAACAACAAAGGCGCGCGCCCAAGCCGCGAGGTGCCAAAGCAATTGGAGCGCGTCAGCGCCCTGCACGAGCGCGAGTTTATCGACTGCTTCCTGCCGGGCTGCCCCCCTCCGGCGGACGCTATCTATCACGTCTTAACAAGTCTGATCGAAGGCAAAGAATATGATATATTTAATCACACGCGATTTGGAAAGTAAGCTATGAAAACGATCACAATCAACCCTGTAACCCGCATCGAGGGGCACGCCAAAATCACGATCCGATTAAACGACGACGGCTCCGTGGAGAGGGCAAATCTCCATGTGTTGCAATTTCGCGGTTTTGAGAAGTTCTGTCAGGGGCGTCCCTACACCGAAATGCCCGGGCTGACGGCGCGCACCTGCGGCATCTGCCCCGTAAGCCATCTGATCAGCTCCAGCAAAGCCGCCGACGAGCTGCTTGCCGTCGATATACCGCGAACGGGCGCGAATCTTAGGCGTATTATCAATCTGGCGCAGATCGCGCAGTCGCACGCTCTGAACTTCTTTTATTTAAGCGCGCCCGATCTGCTACTGGGTTTCGACAGCGATCCGTCCAAACGCAATGTGTTCGGCGCGCTGGAGAACCACGCGGATATGATCAAAGCCGGTATCGGCATTCGCAGCTTCGGGCAGCGGATCATAGAGAGCATCGGCGGCGGCAAGCGCATTCACCCGATCGCGATCGTACCCGGGGGCGTGCGAAAACCGCTCGAGGCGCAGGTCAGGCTGAATATATTGCAGGAGCTGCCGACGCATCTTAAAGCCGCGCGAAAGACGCTGGACTGGTTCAAGAAATCGCTCGGCAAATATCAAGAAGAGGCGCGGGTGTTTGCCAACTACCCGACGCTGTTTCTGGGCTTGGTCGGCGAAAACGGCGAGATCGAGCATTACGACGGCAAAATCCGCGTGATCGACCACACGGGCAAGATCATAGCCGACAAGCTCAAGCCGTCGGATTACCGCCAATATATCGGCGAGTCGATCGAGGAGGAGAGCTACCTAAAATCGCCCTATTACAAGCCGATGGGCTACCCCAAAGGCGTCTATCGCGTGGGACCGCTGGCGCGGCTGAATATCGCCGACAAAATGGGAACGCCGATCGCCGAGGAGGAGTTCGCGGAGTTTAAGCAGCTTGAGCGCGGACCGGTTTTGAGCAGCTTTTACTACCACTACGCGAGGCTGATCGAGATTATTTACGCTTTTGAGAAGATCGAGGCGTTGCTAAACGACGAGGATATTCTAAGCCCCCATATCCGCGCCCGCGCAGAACCAAACCGCTACGAGGGGGTGGGTATGAGCGAGGCGCCAAGAGGGACGCTGTTGCACCACTACAAGATCGACAAAAACGGCTTGATCGAGTGGGTCAATCTGATCATCGCTTCGGGTCATAACAATCTGGCGATGAATCACGGCGTGGAGCAGGCGGCGAAGCGTTTCGTGGATGGCAATCATATTTCGGAGGGCGCGCTAAACCGCGTCGAGGCGGTGATAAGAGCCTTTGATCCTTGTCTTTCTTGCTCGACTCACGCGCTGGGCAAAATGCCTTTACGAATCGAGCTTTACGACGCCGCCGGCGTTTTGCTTGACGAAAAAAGCCGCCTATAAAACGGCGGCTTCAACGCGGCAAAAGCTTATGAATTCCCCAAACCATATTTTATTTTGAGTAAACGGCTAATAAAATAAGACAAAAATCTGATGGTTAGCGCTGGTAAAATCGACGAGCGTTTTATCAATAAAAACAAATCCGCCTCCCGTCATTTCCGCGCAGGCGGGAATCCATCTTGAAAACAATCTAAAACCTGAAAATAAATGCCGATCGAATTCAATTCACGCCTTCGGCGTATTTGGATACCCGCCTTCGCTGGTATGACGAGAAGGAGACGCAAGGCGCGAAGGAAGGTGGGCATCCAAAAGAAAGATTTGAAACCCCCCTCAATCCCCCCTTTTCAGGGGTGGGGAAGCGGTGATCGCGTATGGGCAAGAAAAACCAACTTGTATCGGGGAGCG
>JAITEA010000238.1 GCA_031282285.1 Helicobacteraceae bacterium | reverse complement strand
GGCGGGAGCGATTGATTTGCCGATCGTTCTCATCGCGCCGCCGTCCGTCTAAGCTCGCGCTCTTTTTCGACCAGCCCAAGCGGATCGAGGATCAAAACCACCTCGCCGTCGCCCTGTACCGTCGCGCCGCCTATGCCGCCTACGCGCCTGAAGTTCTTCTCCAGCGACTTGACGACCACCTGCTGCTGCGCGCCGAAGCTATCCACAAACAGCGCGATCCGCTCGCCGCCGGCGCGCACTACGATCAATATGCCGCGCGGCGGCTCGGTGAATTTAGGCTTGATATTAAACAGCGAATAAAGCTCCAAAATAGGTATAAAGCTATCTCTAAGCATAAGCGTCGTCCTGCTGCCGTCGCCGTTTGACTGGATCATCGACTGGCGCGGCTGAAGCGACTCGACCACCGACGAAAGCGGCAGAATATAGCGGCGATCGCCCACGCTCACGCTCAAACCGTCCAAGATCGCCAGCGTCAGCGGGAGCGTGATCGTAACGCTCGTCCCCCTGCCCTTCTGCGACTTGACCCTGACGATGCCGCCAAGTTTGGCGATATTGTTCCTCACAATATCCATACCCACGCCGCGCCCCGAAATATCGGTTACCGTATCGGCGGTGGTAAGCCCCGCCAAAAAGACCAGATCGTTTTTCTCGTCGTCGCTCATTTTGACTACCTGCTGCGCGGATACCATTCGGCGCTCAATCGCCTTCGAGACGACCTTGAGCGAGTCGATCCCGCGCCCGTCGTCCTGAACGACGATGACGATCTGCCCGTTTTCCTGCATAGCCGCCACGCTGATAAGCCCGATGGGATTCTTGCCCAGCGCCTTGCGCTCTTCGGGGCTTTCCAAGCCGTGATCAAGCGCGTTGCGGATAATGTGCATAAGCGGATCGTTCAGCCCCTCGATAATCATCTTGTCTATCTCCACGCTGTCGCCGCTGTGTATCAGACGCGCGCGCTTGCCGAGTTTTTTGGCTATGTCGCGCGCAATTTTGGGCAGTTTGGCGTAGATATGCTCCATCGGGATCATACGCACGCCCATCACCGCGTCCTGCAGATTTCTGATATGGCGCGTAAGCTGAGCGAGCCTCTCGCCCATCTCGTCGCGATCCGTCCTCGACTCCAGCCGTTCGCAGAAGCGGCTTAGCATAGAGTTTGCGATCACCAGCTCGCCGACGCGGTTAAGCAGCAGATCGATCTTGTTGAGATCGACGCGAATGCTCGCGTTTTTTACGGCGCCGTACGCGCCCGTTTCGCGCTCGTAGCTTTCGTTTTGAGCGCCGCTTTGTTCGTTTTGCTCGCCGCGATCGTTTTGCTCGTTTTTTTCACCGCTTTCGGCGCTTGGCGCGATCGCTCGCTCCTCGCTCTTTTGCGCCGCTTCGATCTGTGCTGGATCAAAGAGCATAAAGCCCTCGTCCGCGCTTGGCGCCTTTGCTTCGGGGCTTGGCTGCGGCGCGGCTGACGATCCGATATACTCGTTTATCTTGCCCTCGAGCCTTCTTAGCTTCATATCGTATTCGGCTTCGTCGATCCTGTTTTGCGATTCGGCTTTCAAAACCTCCGTCATCTGATCGAGGCTATCGACAAGAAACGCCGCCATACCGCTTTGGTAGGCGATCTTGTGATCGCGCAGTTGCGAGAGCATATTTTCAAGCCCGTGCGCGTAGCGGCTGAGATGGTCAAAATCCACGCTCCCGCCGCCGCCTTTGATCGTGTGCAAAATACGAAACAGCTCGGCGATCGCTTCGTCGTCAAGCCTGTCGCTCTCCTCGGCGGCGAGCAGGCGATCGTAAGCGTTTGAGAAAAGCTCGCCCGCCTCGTCCAAAAACAGCGATTGATATTCGGTCATACGGCTGGCGCCCGACTCTTACCAGATCGACGAGACGCGCTTATCCCGCGCCACGCGCACAAGCCGATCGGCGAGCGCGGAAACCTGCCGCGTGATCTTGCCCGTGTCGATCGCCGCCTCGCTGTTCTGCCGGTTGATCGCGCCAAGCTCCTCGATCGAGGCGCTGATGCTGCCCGCCTTTTTCATCTCCTCCTGCGAGGCGACCGTAACGGCGCTGACCAGATCGTAGGTGTCGGAGATTTTGCGGCTTAGCATATCAAAGCCCTCGATCATCTTTTTGGAGATCGCCATACCCTCGTTGGCTTTGGACTGCGTCTGCGCCACAAGGTCTTTGATCTTTTTGGCAGCCTCCGCGCTTTTGCCCGCCAGCGCCCGAACCTCGCCCGCGACCACCGCGAAGCCTTTGCCCGCCTCGCCAGCCGTCGCCGCCTCCACCGCCGCGTTGAGCGAAAGTATATTGGTCTGAAAGGCGATGGAGTCGATCACGGCGATCGCCTCTTTGATCTGCGAAGTCGATGCGTTGATCTCCTCCATAGCGATCACCGTATCCTGCGTCAAAGAGAGCCCGCCCGTAGCCGACTCTTTTGCCTCGATCGCGATCGCCGCCATCTGCTCGGCTTTGCGCGTCGTCTCCTGAATCTTCTGGATAATATCCTTCGCGGCGGCGGTGATGTGATTTACGCTGGCGGTCTGGCTCGCCGAAACCTTGGAAAGGCTCTCAACCGCGCTGGTTAGCTCCTTCGACGCGGCGTTGAGCGTCATACCGTATTTGTAGTTCATCATCGTGTTGCCGCTTAGCGCCGCGCCGAGCGCGTTGACCCCCTCGATCAAGCGGAGCATTTCGCCGTCAAGCCCTTCGGTTTCTATTTTGGCGGCGTAATCCCCGCTTTTGTACGCTTCAAGCGCGTTTAGGATACGGCGGATAGAGGAGTCGATGCTGTGCGCCGTCTGATTGAAAACCTTGATAAGCCCGTAGTTCAGATAGTTGTCGGTTTTGGCGACTATGCGGCGCGCCGTGCTCCCCTTGCCAAGCTGCGCGGAGAACAGCAGCAGCGAGCCTAGCGTTTTCACATTGTCGTCGCGCCGCTTTTCAAAGCGATCCGCCGCGTCGTTGATATGCCTGATAATCTCGCCCATAAAACCCTCTTCCAGCTCCAGCCGCTCAAACTCGTTCGAGGATTCAGTGATAAAGTTGGCGAAACGCTCTATATGCGCGGCTACTCTGGCGAGCGTCGCGTCGTTTGATCTCATCTCAAGATACCATCTGATTCCCAAGATCAAAAATATGGCGCCAAACCCTATAACGCCCACGAACACGACGTTAAATCCCGCCTCGTCGAAGCTCTCCTTCTCTGCCTGAAGCGCGGTTTTCGTATTGGCGCTAAGCGCGGTCAGGCTGTTGGAAAACTGCTGCGCGCCCTCGTCGATCGCGCCCGCCGCGACGCGCTCCAAATAGGCGTCGTAGTAGCCTTTGACCTCGGCGGCTATCGACGGATTGTCGCCGTTTAACCACGAGATCAGCGCCTCGATCGTCTTTTTCTCCGTCTCTCCCGCTTCGCCTATATACGCCGCGATATTCAAAATAACCTCTAATCTGGCTTCGGCGCGAGCCAGCGAGGCGACCTCCAGCGCGGTAAAATGCGCGTCGTCGGTGCGCGCTTTGAGGTATATAAACGAGCCGGTAAGCGTGGCGACGATCAAAAACCAGTAAAGCGTAGATATGGCGCGGCTCACTGCGTCTCCTTAAGCCGCATCTGCTCGTATTTGGCTTCGTAGCGCGCTATCTCCTCCTCGTTCGCCCTCGTGCGGACGGCGAGATAGCCCTCTCCGTTAATGGAGTCGATCGGAAACACCGACATAAACACCCAGTAGTAATCGCCGCTTTTTGTCATATTTTTCACGAAACCTTTCCATATTCCGCCCTCGCCTATCGTCCGCCACATATCCAGCGTTACGGCTTTGGGCATACTCTGGTGGAGCATAACGCCGTGAGGCTTGCCTATCAGATCAAGCTCGTCGAAGCCCGATATTTTGATCAGATCGTCGTTTACATATCGGATTATCCCGCGCCGATCGGTTTCCGAGACGATCAGACATTTCTCGTCGATCGCAATCATTTTGCCCGCGTCGCTCATATTCCCTCCGTTTTCCCCATATACCGCTTGACAAGCTCAAATAGAGCGCGGGTATCGGATTTATTGACCAGATCGTCCGCGCCAAGCCGTTTGACCTTCTCCGCCACGCCGCTGCTTGTCATACTGGAATTGACGACGACGGGCAGACGGGCGAGCCTTTCGTTCTGCTTGATATGCGCGATCACCTGAAAGCCGTCGCGCACGGGCATCTCCAGATCGGTAACCACCAGCCCGATCTCGTCGATATTGACCGAATCCAGCCGCGTTATCAGCGCCGCGCCGTCGGCGTACATCTCGTAAGCGACGCCAAGCGAGTCGAAAAAGTCGGCGAGTTTCCGCGCCGCCGCGCCGCTGTCCTCGGCGATCAGTACCTTTTTGTCGATAAACGCGCTCGGCGTCTTTTGCGGCGGGGTAAAGCGCGGCTCTTCGGGCGGAAAGCCGCAATCGACCAGCAGCCGCTCGATATCAAATATGGCGCACGGCTTGCTCTCGCCGCCAATCTTGATATTGGTTACATAGAGGATTTTAAGCTCCCTCGAATCTGCGATCTTAAGCTCGAAGCTGTACTTATCCTCGATGCCGACGATATCGCGCGCGAAAAAGCCGATCCTGCGGCGGTTGAGATTGCACACCACGCCGACCTCGAAAGCCGACAGATCGACCGTCGGCATACCAAGCCAGCGATCGAGATCGACAAAAGTTACCAGTTCGTCGCGTATCTGCGCCACGCCGACAATGACGCTGTTTGGATCGCGGTTTGGCACGATCGTAATCTCGCTCAAGATTACAAAGTTCTGTATCTTAGCCACATTGACGGCGTATAACTCGTAATTCGCCGTGTAGAAAACGGCAAGCTGCATCACGTTGTTCAGGTGGCTGTCGGTCATCTTCGCCACGCTGGCGCGAATATCGAACGAGCCGCTCATTTGCCGATCCGTTCAAGCAGCTTGCTTGTGATCTTGGCGATCGCGTCCCTGCGAAAGGGCTTGACAAGATAGCCCGCCACGCCCATTCTCAGCATCTGCATCACCTTTTCTTGCCCGCCTTCCGTCGTCGCCATAATGATCTGAAGGTTGGGATAGACCTTCGCCTCTTTGATCCGCTCTACAACCGCTTCCCCGCTCATCGTGGGCATATTCCAATCCAGAAACATAATCTTGGTTTCTGGGTTTTGCTCTAGCAAGTCTAGCGCCGCTTTGCCGTCGCCCGCCTCGAAAACCTGCAGCGATGGAAACTCCGCCTTCAGCGCCGCGCCGATCACCCGCCGCATCGTTACGCTGTCGTCAACCACGATCGCCTTGATCGCCTCTTCGCGCTGCGGACCGCGGCTATCCTGCGGCGGCGACAAAAAAGCCTCTATCGCCTTGTCGGCTTGCAGATCGAAAAATAGCAGATTCCAAGAGGCGGTTACGACGACGGCGAGTTCGGTTTTGTTGTCAAATGTCGCCGTCGCCAGCGCCTCTCCAAGCGTATCCAGCGCCATTGGTCGCAGATCGCGCTCGATATTGGCAAGCGCCAGCTCGCCGCTCTCTGTGGCGACGATCGCGGCGCGATCGTCAAAGGCGCGCTCCACGCTTCTGATCGCGCCGCCAAAAGGCGGATAGACGCGCAGCAATTTGCCGCTTTTGAGACTCCAGAGCGCGAGACGACCCTCTTGATCGCCGCTGATTAGATAGTCCGAGACAAACTCGAGCGCGGTAACTGCCGATCTATGCAGCTTTAGTAGCGACTGATCGTCTAAATTGGCGGTTTTTACTATCGAAATCTCGCCGTTTTCAAACGCGATCGCCGCGTATTCGCCGTTTGCGCTGAGTTTCACAAGCGCGATAGGATTAAGCCCTTTAGCCGCCGATCGAGGCTGCGCGTTGTCCGTCGTCCAGAAGGTGAAGGCGCCACGCCCGTCGCCCAGAGCAAAATGCCCGCCCTCGTCGCTCGCGGCAAACGCGGACAGCTCGTCGTGCGAAGGTTTTATATCGAAACTTCGCGCCTTCTCGCGCGAATCGAGCTTGTACAGATCAATAACGCCTTTCGCGCGGTTGTACGCCAAAATAGCGCGATCGCCGATCGCGAAATCAAACGGGCTTTTGGGCGGTAGCTCTATCTTGAAACCGCCAAGAGTCGCCTGCGTTTGCGCCTCTAGTACTTTTACCGCGCACGAACTTTGCAGATCGACGCAAACGACCAGTCTGTTGTCGCCCGTTAATTTGCACCGCAACACGGGGCGACCGACTCGAATGTTTCGCTTGACGATCGCCACAAACCCTCCTACCGTTCTTGTCGTCCAATTATATACAAGTTATATACAAGCGCTCGTTATTCCGCCGGTCAAATTTTGAGCTTTGCGCCAATCTTACGCGCAAGCGGCGCGCAAAAGCCAAATCTAGCCCGCGATATTATTACAATAGTTCGAGTCCAGCCCTTGACGCCTCAAAAGCGCTCGCTCGCGGCGGAAGCCGAAAACGCCGGACGCAACGCGGAGCGTATATGCGGATAACGCCTCGCGCCCAATCGCCTTTGGTATAGGAATCGGCGGCTTTAACGCTTATACGCAATTAAAATCAATTTATCCGCTTACCCGCTAGGTATATCGCGGCAAACCGCTTTTTGTAATTTATAGAGTTTGCCGCAAACCTTCCTTCGCGATCAACGCCGCCAAAATCGCAAAAACAACGCCATACGCAATCTATGTTACCCTCGAAAAAGGGGCAGGGAGGGGTTTTCTCGCTCCTTATGCGAGCGTAGCTTACGCTCCGCTTCGCCCCCCGATAAGGGGGGCTAGTGGGGGGTTTGAGACAAGCCTCAATCCCATTAAAACCTAAGGTTGCTAAAACGCAAACGATCGGCGCGGGATCGGCGAGAGGGCGGTGTTTTTAGGCGATTTGATCAAAAAGGTTTACTTTTTGGGCGGTAGTTTAATCTAAAAAAGGCTAGAATTGCCACATTTTACTTTAAGCAAAAGGAGAACCGACAAATGTCGTTACTTCAACACGGCTCAAACGCTTTGTTTAATCAAGCGTTTTCAGCGGACGCTTTAACGCGTCAAGACCTTGCGTTTGCTTCAAACGCTACCATAAAAGCGTCGCAAAACGCTTCGATCAGCCAAGCGTTACAACCTAACGCAAAAGCTTCAGTTTCGTTTAAGACGAAAAATCCTCTCTCTCTCTCTCTCTATGCTTTCCAGCCTATTAACTAGACTGTTCTCAATCCTCTTTGTTTCGTTTCTGCTGATTGGTTGCGGAGGAGGCGGAGGAGGTTCTGGCGGAGACGGCGACAATAACGCTCGGTTCTATACGGTATCGTTTTACGATAGCGTTCTGGACTTAAACGGATCGATAAAGGTTAATGTAAATAGTCCAACCGTTAATCTAGCGGAACTAAAGACAAAGCTAGACCTAAGCTCCGCTTTATATAGAGCGTCAGATCCGACCGATTTAGCCGATCAAACATCCTATACCATATCGGGCGATACCAACTTCTACGCTACCTTCGATGTGGTTGAGATAACCGATCAAGACGGATTAGCCGCTATCAATACCGACGCTACTACGCTTAGCGGAAAGTATATTCTGCTTAACGATATTGAGTTAAGAGCAAAGGACGGAGAAAACGAGGACGAGTTTAACCAAACCTATGGTTGGAAACCGATTGGCTATGATTTGTCTAACGGCTTCGGAGGTATCTTTAATGGAGGCAACCATAAGATAACCAATCTATGGATCGATAGACCCGATACAGATATTACATATATTATAGGTTTGTTTGGCTATATAGGCAACAACGCCCAAATCAAAAATATAGGCGTTGAAATAGCGGGCGGCAAAAGCGTTAGAGGATACAGCTCTGTCGGCGGTATCGCTGGAGCGGTTGATGGCGGCTCTATCACAAACAGCTACTCAACCGGCGCTATTAGCGGAACATACTTTGTCGGCGGTATCGCTGGAGCTATTATTAGTAGCGGTTCTATCACAAACAGCTACTCAACCGGCGTTATTAGCGGCGCAGACAGAGTCGGCGGTATCGCTGGAGTTGTTAATAATAATGGCTCTATAACAAACAGCTACGCTACCGGCAATATTAGCGGAACAAGCACTGTCGGCGGTATCGCTGGGACGGTTGATGGCGGCTCTATCACAAACGGCTACTCAACCGGCGTTATTAGCGGCGCAGACAATGTCGGCGGTATCGCTGGAGCGGTTTATGACGGCTCTATCTCAAACAGCTACACAACTGGCGCTATTAGCGGAACATACTTTGTCGG
>JAITEA010000212.1 GCA_031282285.1 Helicobacteraceae bacterium | reverse complement strand
ATTTACGCCAAGAACGATATCGCGATCGTTTGATCTCGCGCATTGCAAATCGGCGCGTAAAAGCGCAACATAAACCCGTTGCCACTAAGGAGATCAAATGGGAGGAAAAAGAGCGCTCGGCGCGATCGCTTTGTGCGCGTTTGTCGTCGCGGCGGGATTGTTTGTATATACCATTAAAGCGTCTAAAGCGATCGACTATTTTGGCTCCGACCCGAAAGCCTGTATAAACTGCCATGTGATGAATATTTCTTACGCCACATGGGAGCATAGCGCGCACAAAGACGCCGCGACCTGCGTCGATTGCCATCTGCCGCGCGGGGGAATAGGCAAATATATAGCCAAAGCGCGCGACGGCTTCAACCACGCAAAAGCTTTCACCTTCGACTCGTTCGATCAGGCTATTGTCATCAGCGAGGACGGGGCGAAACGGGTTCAGGCAAACTGCGTCGGCTGTCACGCGGCGATCTCGGCGACGATCGTAAAAGATAGCGAGCTGAACGCGCGTTTTGACGAGCATGCGGCAAACGGCGATCGCCCCTGTTGGTCTTGCCACCGCGAAACGCCGCACGGAGCGGTTCGCGCTCTAAGCGCCGCGCCAAATAATCTTGGCGTTCGCTTTTAACGAAAAAGGAGGATAGTAAAATGAAAAAATATGTAACGCTTTTAGCGGTTTCGCTCGCGGCGATCGTCGCGCTTGGCTTTTTGGTTTCGGATATAGGAGCCAAAGAGGACGAGCGCCAGAAGATCAACGCCGGCAGGCAGATCAACATAGAAAGCCCCGCGCAAACCTCGCAGTGGCAGCGCTATTTTCCGCGCCAGTTCGACGGCTGGAAAAAGACCAAAGACAGCCGCGAGGTCGTCGATATGATCGCCAAATGGCCGGCGCTGGCTATCGTGTGGGCGGGTTATCCTTTTAGCAAGGATTACAACGCGCCGCGAGGGCATTACTACTCGGTGGCGGACAATATCAACACGCTTCGCGTCGGCGCGCCGAGCGAAAAGGTTGATAGCCCGCTGCCGACTGCGTGCTGGACCTGTAAGTCGCCCGACGTGGTTCGCTTGATGGAGACTAAAGGCGATCTGGGGTTCTATACGGGCAAATGGAACAAATGGGGCGACGAGATCGTCAACGCGATCGGCTGTTACGATTGCCACAAAACGGACACCCGCGAGCTGAAGGTCGGGCGCGCCTATGTCGATCAAGGTTTGCGCGCCGCCGGAATGCCCGTTTTCGCGGACTCCACGCACCAGACCAAGCGCGATCTGGTATGCGCGCAGTGCCACAGCGAGTACTATTTCCGCCCGACGCCAAACGGCGAGGCGACCGCAATGGTCGTAACGCTGCCGTGGAAAAACGGCTTGGGCGCGGAAGAGCAGATGAGCTACTACAACGACGGCAAAAACTTTCCCGACGGCAAGCCGTTTAAGGATTACGAAAACAAGCTCTCCAAAGCGCCGATCGTAAAAGCGCAGCACCCCGATTACGAGCTGCATTTAAGCGGCATTCACGGCAAAAAGGGCGTTTCGTGCGCCGACTGCCATATGCCCTACAAGCAAGAGGGCGCGACAAAGTTCTCCGACCACCAAGTCCAAAGCCCGCTGGCGACTATGGATCGCAGTTGTATGCCCTGCCACAGAGAGAGCGAGGCTAAGCTGAAGTCGATTTTGAAGGAGAAGTACGATCGCAAAGAGACGCTATTTGGTCTAGCCGTGAATAACCTCGCCGCCGCGCACCTCGAGGCTCAGAAGGCGTGGGAGATCGGCGCGAGCGAAGCGGAGATGTCCGCGCCGCTTAATCTGATCCGCGAGGGGCAGTGGCGCTGGGATTACGCGGTGGCAAGCCACGGCGGATTTTTCCACGCTCCCGACGAGACGCTCTTTATCCTCGCCAAAGCCAACGACTACGCGCAGCAAGCCCGCGCGGCTTTGAAGATCACGCTTGCCAAACACGGCGCGGCGGACTATGTCGTCCCCGATTTTGGTACGAAGGAGAAGGCGCAAAAACTCGCCGGCTGGGATATGGCGCAACTGATCGACGATAAGAAGAAGTTCAAGAGCGAGATCGTCCCCGCGTGGAACGAACAGGCGAAAGAGAAAGGTCTGCTGGACGAGAAAATCCGCGACTACGACGACGATGTCGCCTCTTGGTTTGGTAAAAACAAGTAGCGTTTAGGCTTGTTTTGCCAATTTGCCGCCCCGCCGCCTAAGAGCGCAGGCGGGGTTTCAGGTTCCTTCGTTTGGGCTAGATTGCGCGATCGCCGACAAAGCGTATATGCAAATCGGCGTTTCGCGCCTCCTTATGAAACGACGGCTAATTTCCAATCCAAAAAAACGATCAAAACAAGACGAATTTCCGACTTATTACGCGCTCTAACGGGCGCGAAACGCGGGATTAGGATATAATCATCAAAAAATTACGGAAACAACCGCAATGGACTATAAAACCAACCTGAATATCGCGGGGCTGAAAGCCACGCCGCAGCGACTGCAACTGATGGACGAGCTTGCCAAGCGCGGGCATTGCACGATCGAGACGATATACCGCGCGCTTAAAAGCGAGCAGCCGATGCTCTCGCTCTCCACCGTCTATAACAACCTCTCCGCGCTGACCAAGCGCGGGCTTGTGCGAGAGGTGGCGATCGCGGGCGAACGGCAAGTTTTTGAACTGACGCAAAAAGAACACGGGCATCTGATCTGCCGCGAATGCGGAGAGATACTCGATCTGAGCGTCGATTACGGGGCGATCAAACGGGCAGTGTCGGTTCCAAGCGGCGCGGAGATCGCCGAAGGCGATCTGATATTTAACGGCGTCTGCCCGCGCTGCGCCGCCAAAGCCAAAGCGTCCAAACAACCCGTACAAGCCGTCGCCGAAAAAAGCGATGTCGCCTGAGGCTTATCAAGAAGCGGTAAAAACGCTTAACCGCTGGGCTAGAGCCTACTATGCGTTCGACGCGCCCGAAACGACAGATTACGATTACGATAAGCTCTACCGCGAAGTCGTAGCCTACGAAAGCGCGCACCCCGAGGCGATCTCAAGCGCCTCTCCCACGCAGCGCGTCGGCGGCGCGCTGCTGGAGGGGTTTGAAAAAGCCGCGCATCTGGAGCGAATGTGGTCGCTGGACGATCTCTTTGACGCGGAGGAGCTCAAAGCGTGGATCAAGCGGGCGGCTAAACTCGCCGAGACGAACGATCTGAAGTTTTTGTGCGAGCCTAAGTTTGACGGCGCGAGCCTCTCGCTGGTCTATGAAAATGGCGCGCTTATCCGCGCCGTTACGCGCGGCAACGGGATCGAGGGCGAAAATGTGCTGAACAACGCCAAAGCTATCCGATCGGTCCCGCTTCAAATCGATCACAAAGGGCTGATCGAGATTCGCGGCGAGACGGTGATCTACAAAAACGAGTTTGAGGCGATCAATCTGGCGCGCTCCGAAAACGGCGAGCCGCCCTTTGCCAACCCGCGCAACGCCGCCAGCGGCAGCCTGCGGCAGCTTGATCCCAAAATTGTCGCCGAGCGCAATCTCGCCTTCCTGCCGTGGGGGATCGGGCGCGGCGATCTAGGCGCCAAAAGCGGCGCGCTGGAGATGAGCGCCGTGGAGTCGCTGGGATTTCTGCCCAACCCTATGCGGCGGCTGTGCGACAACGCGGAGGAGATCGAGACGGTTTACGAGCAGATGCGTATCAAGCGCGACGATCTGGATATGGAGCTTGACGGTATGGCGATCAAGCTAGACGATCTAGCGCTGCGCGGCAGGCTAGGAATGACTATCAAAGCGCCGCGCTGGGCGGCGGCGTACAAGTTCCCCGCCGTGGAGAAAAAGACGCGGCTGATCGGCGTGGATTGGCAGGTGGGGCGCACGGGCGCGATCACGCCGGTGGGCGCGGTGGAAGCGGTGAATATCAACGGCGCGACAATCGAGCGGGTAACGCTGCATAACTTCGACGAAATAACGCGGCTGGATATTCGCATCGGCGATACGATCTCGCTTATCAGAAGCGGCGATGTGATCCCCAAAGTAACGCGGGTTTTGACCTCGTTTCGAGACGGAAGCCAGAGCGCGATAGAAAAGCCCGCCGGCTGTCCCTCCTGCGGCGAAAAACCCTTTTCCGACGGCGCGATCCTGCGCTGCCAAAATCTCGACTGCCCCTCTCGGATCGTAAGCTCGCTAATCCACTTCGCCTCAAAACGCGCGATGAATATCGAAGGGCTTGGCAAAGAGATTATTCAGCAGCTTTACAACGCGGGCAGAATCCGCAAGGTCGAGGATATTTTCGCGCTGAACGAGCAGAGTTTTGAAAATCTCGAAGGGTACAAACAGCGCAGAATCTCGCTTTTGCTCCAAGCCATCGAAAGCGCCAAGCGCGGCGAGCTGTGGCGCTTTATCCACGCGCTGGGCATAGAGCGCGTCGGAGAGGCGGCGGCTAAGAAACTCGCGCAGGTTTTTGGCGGCTCTTGGGATCAAAAAGAGCAAGCCGACTACGAGGCGATCGAGGGTTTTGGCAAAGAGACGAGCGAGTCGATCGCGGAGTTTTTGCGCGTAAACCGGTCGCGTATCGACGCGCTTAAAGCGCTCGCGCAGCCGGTCGCGCCCGAAATCAAAATGATAGAGGGATCGCGCTTTGGCGGCAAAACGGTCGTGATCACGGGCGGTTTTCCCGTCCCAAGAGATACGATCAAAGCCAAGCTGGAAGAGCGCGGCGCGAGCGTTAGCTCCAGCGTCTCCAAAAAGACCGATTTCGTTTTCGCGGGCGAAAACGCGGGGAGCAAGCTGGAAAAAGCGCTGGAGCTGAATCTGGCGGTTTTAAGCTGGGAGGATTTCAGCGCGGAGCTTGAGCTATGAAGCGCCCTATCGCCGCGTTTTTGCTGTGCGCTTTAGGCTCTTTTGGCGCGATCGACGACAACTATCTAAACGAGCGCAATATATGGATCGCCGCCTACAAAAACCATCTGGATTACGAGGAGCTTAGAGTCAAGATCGACGAGCTGAACAGCGAGATCGCCGTGGCGCGCAGACGCCCCAAAAACCTCAGGGAGCTAAACGACAAACTGGTACTGCTGGAGGCGCAGCTTGCCTCGTACGACGCGATGCCCAAGAGCTTTCCCGATCTGCTTGCCTTTCCCGCGCCGCAGACGGACAAAATACGGCTGAATATCGTCAGTTTTATCGCCGACACCTATCATCGGGAGCTTGAGGCTTCAAGAGCGAGGTTGCAGGCGCTGGAGAAGGATTATCTCGCGGCGATCGCCTACCTCGACGAATACGAGGAGCTTGCCAAGCGCGAAAACGACGAGAAGTTTCTGGAGCGCGTGCTAACGGACAAGCGCTATTTCGAGCTTGCGCGGGGGCTGATCGAGCAAAAAAAGCGCGCGCTGGAGACGATCGGCGGGTTTATAGAGATGCAGACGCAAAACTACCGCGAGAACGATCTCGTCCGCATCTCGATCACGGGCGCCGTCGTGCTGGCGGCGTTTATGGCGCTGTGGATCGCGCGGCGCGTTATTCGTCGCTACGCCTCCGACGCGGAGAGTTCGGCGTTTTGGATTAGGCTGATCAGCATTTTAACGGGGCTGTTCGCCGCGCTGTTTTTGCTGTTCAACTACATAGACAATCTGCTCTACGCGATGACCTTCGTGGGCTTTGTGGCGGCGGGCTTGACGATTGTGATGAAAGAGGCGGCGCTGAACTTTGTCGGCTGGCTCCGTCTGGTGTTTGGCGGCGCGATCACGATCGGCGATCGGATACTCATCTACGACTCGCAGCCCGTGATCGGCGATGTGATCGACATTTCGCCTATGTGTTTGACGCTGTACGAAAACATCACGCACAACAACGCCGCGGAGATCAAGCGCGCCGGACGGATCGCCTTTATCCCCAACAACTTTATATTCACCAAAGCGTTCTACAACTACACGCACGACGCGATGAAAACGCTGTACGATCTCATCGAGATGCCCTTTGAGCTAAAAAGCGATTTCGAGCGCATTCGCGTAATCGCCGAAGAGACCGTAACGGCGCTGACGGGGCGCTATATCGAGATGGCGAAACTGCAATACGACAGATTGCGCGAACGCTACACGATGCGCGGCAAAAAGATGCGCCCGAAGATTCAGTTTATGATGCAAGACGACGGCAAGGCGATCAGAATGTACCTCTGGTATGTGGCGCCCTACCGCGATATTTTGAATATCAGGAGCGCTATGACGCTGGAACTGCTGAGGCGCTTCAAGAATGAACCGAATATCGCGCTGGCGGGCGAGACGAAATGAGGGCGGCGGCTTTCGATAGCGGCGTCGGCGGTTTGAGCGTGGTTAAATCGCTGGCGGCGCACAAGCTGTTCGACGAGATTATCTACTACGGCGACACGGCGCGCGCGCCCTACGGCGCAAAGGATCAAAACACGATCAAGCGCTACTCGCTGGAGGCGCTGGAGTTTTTGAGCGGCTTCGAGCCAGACGCGCTGATCGTAGCGTGCAACACGGCGAGCGCCTACGCGCTGGACGAGCTGAGAAGCCAAGCCGGTTTTCCCGTGGTCGGCGTGATTGAATCGGGCGTTTTGGCGCTGGAAAACGGCGGCGTAGGGCGGGGCGATCGCGTTCTCGTGATCGGCACGCAGGCTACGATCGGCTCCGGCTGTTATCAAAACCTGCTCAAAGCGCGGGGGTTTGAGAATGTAACCGCGCTCGCCGCGCCGCTTTTGGTGCCGCTGGTTGAAGAGGGGATTTTTGACGGCGCGATCGTCGATGAAACCTTCAAGCGCTACTTTGGCGATCTGGGCGATTTTGACGCGGTAATTATGGGCTGCACGCACTACCCGCTGATGCAACCCGCGCTTGGCGCTTGGTTTAAGGGCGCGAAACTCGTCCATAGCGGAGAGGCGATCGTGGAGTATCTGAAGGCGAACAATCTGGTTTCCGACGGCGCGAACGATACGCAAATACAGTTCTTTGCCTCGGAAAACGCCACCCGATTAAAAGAAGTTGCGTCAAAATGGCTGGATATGCCGTCGCTTATAAAGGATAAGCCGTGATCGTACTGATCGACAACTACGACAGCTTCACCTACAATATCGCGCAGTATTGCTGGGAGCTTGGCGCGAAACTCAAGGTCGTCAGAAACGACGAGCTGAGCGTCAAGGAGATCGCCGCGCTGAAACCTAGCAAATTGATCTTGTCCCCGGGTCCCAGCGCGCCGGACGACGCGGGCGTAACGCTGGAGGCGATCGGGTTTTTCAAAGACGAATTGGCGATCTTGGGCGTCTGCCTCGGGCATCAGGCGATTGGGCAGGCTTTTGGCGGCAGGATCGTCCGCGCTCAAAAATTAATGCACGGCAAGGTCGATAGGATTAGCGTTATTAAGCGAGGCAGCGCGATCTTTCGCGGCGTTCCAGACGAGTTTAACGCCACGCGCTATCACTCGCTGGCGATCGAGCGATCGAGCGTGAACGACAATATCGTCGTTACCGCTCAGACGAACCGCGATCTCGAGATTATGGCGGTCGAGATCAAAAACCGCCCGATCTACGGCGTTCAGTTCCACCCCGAAAGCGTAACCAGCGAGTATGGACGCGAGATTCTGGACAACTTTCTGCGCCTCTAAAGCGGCGCTTGCCGTCTTTCTGGCGCTCGACGCGGCGTTTTTGCTCTGGTACGCGCCGAGTTTGGATCTGAGCGCGGGCGAAGCGAGGCTGTTTTTCAACGACGAGGGCGCGCTTGGCGCTTTGATGCGTTTGGGCGTTTCGGCGCTGGGGCAGAATAATTTCGCGATCCGCGTTCCGTTTATCGCGGCGCATATATTCAACGCGGCGCTGATCTATGCCGTAGCGCGCCGATCTATGCGCGCCTGCGACGCGTTGGCGGCTACGATCGTTTTCGCGCTGCTGCCGGGCGTAAATAGCGCGGCGCTGGTGGCGAGTATGGCGCCTTTTGCGATGAGCGTCGCTTTGATATATATTTGGCTTAGCGACAGGAACAAATATCTGGCTTTGGCGGCGCTTTGCCTTTCGGCGATCGCCGATAATCTGTTCATAGCGCTAAATCTCGCCGCCGCGTGTTACGAGATTAATCGCGGGCGATACAAACTGGCTTTCCTGCCGTTTGTATTTATAACGATCTCGTGCGCGCTGCACGGCTTTTATTTTGGCGGCAGACCGCGCGGATATTTTCTGGATATTTTCGGGCTTTACGGCGCGATTCTTTCGCCGTTTGTATTGTGCTATTTTATCTACGCGCTCTATTGGCGGCTGTTCAAATGCGCGGAAAAACTGCCCGCTTTATGGTTTGTAGCTTTTGTCCCCTTCGCGCTGTCGATCGTTTTAAGTATGCGCCAAAATCTGCCCATCGAAGAGTACGCGCCGTTTGTGGCGATCTCCACCCCGCTGATGATACAGGCTTTTATGAATTCGTGGCGCGTCCGCCTGCCGCAGTTTCGCAAAGCGCATATCGCGCTCGGCGCGGTTATGATAACCTCGCTTTTGGCGCTTGACGCGCTTACTTTTTTCAACAAGCCGCTTTATGCGATCTCCAATAAACATTTCGCCTACTCTCACCACTTCGCGCGGGAGCTTTCGGAACGGCTCAAGGCAAAGGATATATACGCGCTCACCTGCGACTCTCAAAGCCTCGCCATACGGCTTCGTTTCTACGGTATAACAAGCGGCGGCGACTATTTTCTATCCGCTAAGCGCCCGCCGGACGATCAAGCGTACGAGGCGATAGAGTTTTACGCGTTCAACGCCCGCGCCGCCGTTTTTTACCTTAGCGCCAAAGATACCATATAAATTGGGAGGAAATATGCCGAGCCATTTAGACCAATACAAGGCGAAAAAGCAAAAAGAGGCAAAGCAAACGCCGCCGCCGATCGAGCTTAAACATTTCGCCGGTTTTGATTTTAGCGATTTCTGGGACGATAGCGCGTACGCGCTCCAAAACTGCGTGGGCGAATATCCCGACGACGAGCTTATCGGATCGGTTGAAAAAGAGCTTGGTTACAAACTGCCCGATTCGTATATCGAGTTTATCAAACTGCATAACGGCGGCGCTCCAAAGAAAAACTGTTTCCCTACCAACGAACCGACAAATTGGGCGGAGGATCATATCGCCGTTACGACAATTTTCGGCGTAACGCGCAACAAACTCTACGCTATAAACGGCGAGCTTGGAAGCGCTTTTATGCAAGAGGAGTGGGGCTACCCAAATATCGGCGTTTATATTGCCGATACGCCCACCGCCGGACACGAGATGATAGCGCTCGATTACAGAAAATGCGGCGCCAACGGCGAACCGGAAGTGGTCTATGTCGATCAGGAAGCGGACTACAAAATCATTTTCCTTGCCAAAGACTTTGAATCGTTTATCAAAGGGCTGGTAAGCGAAGAGGCGTATAACGACGACGAACGCGACGAACAAGACGAATTGCAAAAAGTTCGCGAAGGCTCTTTTTCGCCGATCTTATTAAAGGCGTTTGAGATCGCAAAACCTATCTTGCCCGATGTTGATCGCCGCCTTCGCGTTCTAGCTGAAAAGATCGTGAAAGCCAAAGGTTTTTTCGCGCTGCACGACGACGAACTATCCTATCTTATGTACGATATTTTATTCTGGCTCTATAGCGGTTTTAATACGGCGGCGTCGCTCTA
>JAITEA010000153.1 GCA_031282285.1 Helicobacteraceae bacterium | reverse complement strand
TCGTTCTCGATCGTTTTCACGGCTTTCTGATTTTCCTTCGACAGTTCGCTGATCGCCTTTACCAGATCGGTAAGCTCCGATATGCTTTGCGCCGTCTCTTTGCTTTTCGCGGCGGCTTCGCTGGCTATTTCAGCCGCGCTTTCGACGCCGTTTAAGGCTTTGCTAAGGTTGGCGTTTACCACATCCGCCAACTCGCTTAAGGTTTCGGCTTGCTCCGAGTTTTGCTTCGTTTCTACGCTAAGCGTTTCGATCGTCTGCGTGATAACGCCGATCGTCGAGGAGCTTTCGCCCAGACTCTTTTGCGTGCGTTCGGCGAGTTTGCGCACCTCGTCGGCGACGACGGCAAAACCGCGCCCGTGTTCGCCCGCCCGCGCCGCCTCGATCGCGGCGTTGAGCGCCAGCAGGTTGGTCTGATCGGCGATCTCGCCTATCGCGCTTAGCACGGAGCGCGCCTGATCGGCTTGCGTAACCAATTGGCGCAACTTGTCGCCAAACTCCTCGATGCTGCGCGCCGAAGTTTTAGCCGCGTTGTACAGATCGCTCATCTTTTCGCGCGCCTCTTTGGTGATCCGCCGCGAGCCGCTGAGCGCGTCGGCGCCGATTAGCAG
Organism: Helicobacteraceae bacterium; assembly: GCA_031282285.1. GTDB lineage: Bacteria > Campylobacterota > Campylobacteria > Campylobacterales > SZUA-545 > JAIRNH01. The sequence goes on along the minus strand of JAITEA010000153.1, from coordinate 4,067 downwards.
GCGATCGTTAAGCGAATTGAGCGTCGCTTTCGCCGCGATCCCCTTTTCCTCCGCGCTTATGACGCGGCTGAACTCCTGTTCGGAATCGGCGTTGATCCGATCGGCGCTAGATTGCAGCGCTTCGGATATTTTCGCGTTTTCGGCGGCGTTGCGCTCCGCGTCGGCGATCGAGTTGCGCGTGGCTTCCAAAAAGGCGTTGATCGACTTCGCCGCCCTCGCGATCTCGTCGTTGCCCTCCATTTTCAGCCGCTTCGTCAGGTCTGTGCCAAAGGAGTTGATCTCGTCAAGCGCTTTTAGCGAACGCATAATCGAGATCGCGACGACCAGCGCGACGATAATGATAAACATTACGCCCAAAGCGCCCGCGACAATCATAAAAACCCGCGTTTTAAGCAGCGCTTCGTACTCCTCCACCGCCAGCTCCTCGCCGAGTTTTGAGAACTCCTCGTTCTCCTTTTTGATCTCGCCAAGCAATTTTTTGTTGGCGGGATCGATAGCCAGCCTTTGCGCCTCCTCTATCCGAGCCGTAAGCTTTTCCAAAGGTCTGATCGCGTCGTCTATAATCTTTTCGATCGACGATCCGCCCTGATATGTGCCAAACACGCCCACCAGCGTGCCAACGACAAGTTCGCCGCCCCCGATAACCATCACGAGCACAAACCGCTGAAAAACCGTCAGCTTGGAAAGAATAGACATACTTGAAACCTCCATACGCGCCAGCGATTAAACTATTTGCAACATCTTACAATTGTTAAACAAAATCGTCCAAGCCGTGCATTGTTAAAATCCCGAAATGAAACAAATCCACGAATATGGCAAAAGCGAAGCATACAATATCGCCGTTATAGGCGGCGACGGCATTGGACCCGAAATCGTGCGCGAGGCGCGCAAGGCGCTTGACGCGGCGGCGGCAAAAGAGGGATTTTCGCTTAAATACGCGGAGTATCTTATGGGCGGCGCGGCGATCGACGAGACGGGCGAGCCGCTGCCGAAGGCTACTTTGGAGGGCGCGCGAAACGCCGAGGCGGTACTATTTGGCGCGATCGGCGGGACGAAGTGGGATAATCTGCCGCGTAATCTGCGCCCTGAAACGGGGCTGCTTGCGCTTCGCAAAGGGCTCGACGCCTTCGCAAATCTGCGCCCAGTCAAAGTTTTTGACGCGCTGGTCGAGGCAAGCCCGCTTAAAAGCGAGGTCGTTCGCGGCGTCGATCTGCTTGTCGTGCGGGAGCTTACGGGCGGAATATACTTCGGTCAGCCGCGAGGCAGGGACGACCAAAGCGGCTGGAACACGATGATCTACAGCCGCTTTGAGATCGAGCGGATCGCCAAAGTCGCGTTCGAGGCGGCTATGCGGCGCGGCAAGAAGGTTTGTTCGGTCGATAAGGCGAATGTGCTGGAGGTTAGTCAAGTTTGGCGCGAGGTCGTAACTAGCGTAGCCGCGGGCTATCCCGAAGTCGAGCTTGAGCATATGTATGTCGATAACGCGGCGATGCAGCTAATCCGCAATCCGCGCCAATTTGATACGATCGTAACTGGCAATCTTTTCGGCGATATTCTAAGCGACGAGGCGAGCATGATCGGCGGCTCGATCGGACTGCTGCCAAGCGCTTCTCAGGGCGCAAAAGGCGGCATTTTCGAGCCGATACACGGCAGCGCGCCAGACATCGCCGGCAAAGGGATCGCCAATCCGATCGCGACTATTTTAAGCGCGGCGATGCTGTGCGAATATTCGCTTGGGCGGCGAGGCGCGGCGGCGCGGATTGAAAACGCGGCGAAAAAGGCGCTGGAGCTTGGCTACCGAACGCCCGATATCGCCAGATTTAACGCCGACAAGCAAATAAACACGGTCGAGATGGGCGATCTGATCGCCGATCTGATCGCGCGAGAAGATTAGACAAGTTTTGCCGTTCTATTGGCGCCAATAATCGTTGGCGCGAATTACGCGGTTGAAACTTGGTTTCAGCGAAAATATCGCGATTGGTTGTATCGCTAAGTCCTAGCCGACCGTCTTTATTGTTTCCCGCCGCGTAAATCCCGCCGGCGGCGGCAAGAGCGAGGGAGCGATAACGACTCGCGATTATTTTGGTAATAGCGGGCGAACTTTTGCCGCCTTCGCCGCGACCAATTAGCATAAATGAAACAAACAGGATTGAGAAGAGTCTAGTTAGAAGATTTTCGTCTTAAGCGAAACCGAAGTTTTAGCGTTAGCTCGTAACGCTTGACTTGCTGAAGCGTTCTTGTTTGCGCAAAACGCTTGAACTAATTGGGCGCTTTTATTTGTCCGCGATTGTCTTTTGAGCGGCGACGATTTTGGGGAAGCCAAAAGCGCGGCGCGCCGCTCGTATAACGGCGCGATCGCACGCGGCAACCAAAATGCCTTCGCGATCGTCAAGCGAGTTTTCTATTTCGCCAAACGGGTGGCAGTAAAGCGAATCGCCGTAAAACTCCCAGCGCTGCGGCTTATCGTCGTACGCCCCGATTCTATTGGCGCGCAGCAGATAACAGCCGCCCGTAAACGCGCGCGATTTGCAAAGCGTCCGCCACCGCTCGAACGACTCAAAAGCGCACACCGACGGGACAATCGCTATATCCGCCCGCGCCTCGATCAGCTTGTGCCACAAAAGATCGAAATGCAGTTCAAAGCCAAAAAGCGTCGCGATACGGAAACCTTGATATACGAAAATCGGCGGCTTCGGATCGCGGCGCGAGTTGGCGAAAAACGCCGCTTCGTTCCAGTGCGGATAGTTGATAAGCGTCCGCTGATCGTAGCGCCAAGCGCGATCGGGACTGAATCGGTAACAGGTTTTGAACGGCTTGCCGCCGATAACGCGAACCAGCGGCGCGATAATCGTGATTTTGTATAGCCTCGCGAGTTTGGCAAGATTCGCGTATTGCTCTTCGCCCGACTTTTTTATCTCCGACAGCGGCGTTTTTTCAAGCTCTTTGAAAAACCCGCCACAAGCGTATTCGGGCAAAACCGCTATGCGCGCGCCGCGATTTTTTGCCTGCGTAAGCAGATAATCCAGCCGCGCCGAGCTTGACGCCAGCGCGTCGATTTGCAAAATGGCGATATTAACCGTTTGAATTTTGCAGCTCCTCGTACTCTAATTTGGCGTTTTCGAGCAGTTTAGCCGCTTCGTCCAGCAACTTTTTGCCCTCTTTGAACAACGCGGTCGCCTTATCCAGCGGCAGATCGCTTTTGTTTAACTCCGCCAAGATCGCTTTGGCGGCTTCTATTTTCGCTTCGTAACTCTGGTTTGCTTCCACCATTGGCTCCTATATATCGGCTAGAACGCGAGAATGTTAGCCAAAAGCGATTAAATTGGCGTTTTGCGGGCTATTTGTTTATTTCAGCTCAAATTAAATCTCGCTATTTTTGATATAATTAAAAATGTAGCTATTTTTACGCGGACGCGTCAAAGCGACAATCTTTTTACCATCGCCGCTCGCCGCAAATCAGTTCTAACCGACCGATTCTTATTTTGGAGTCTTAGGCGCTTTTATCGAGAGCTTTTGCTAAACAACAATTAAGTTGAGGATAGGTAAAATCCTTTAGTTTTGTCCAAAAAGGATCGCGTATGCCGCCGTTTTCAAATAGCGCCGATAGTTTGCCGCGCAAAGTAGCGGCTTATATCCTTAAAGTAAGCGGACTTTTACTAGCTTTGATCGTCGCTTTGGCGACGGCTGGCTGCTTGGATAAAAGCGGTTTTCAGATCGCCGCTGGCGGCGATAGCTCGTTTGTTATATCTGGCGGCAAAGTTTACGCCGCGGGCAAAAACCTATTCGGTCAGCTTGGGTTTGGTGACAATACCGATCGCGACGCTTTTACCGAAGTTTTGTCGCTTAGCGGCAAAAACATTGTCGCTATAGCCGCTAGAGGACCTTACTCGCTCGCTCTTGATAAGGAGGGCAAAGTTTACGCTACGGGTTGGAACGGCTATGGTCAGCTAGGATTAGGCGATAAAACCGATCGCGACAAGTTTACGCAAATTTCATCGCTTAAGGACAAAAAGATCGTCGCGATATCAGCGGGATATGATAACTCCCTCGCCTTGACAAGCGACGGG
>JAITEA010000067.1 GCA_031282285.1 Helicobacteraceae bacterium | reverse complement strand
GCGACACACAAAGCGGCGATCGGCGTTTATTTTTCGTAATTTCGATTGTTTTAAGAGATGGATTCCCGCCTACGCGGGAATGACGAGAAAAGGCGCGATCGCAAGTTTAACGGCTTATGAAAGGTTTGAACCCCCCCTTGCCCCCTTATCAGGGGGGGGGCGATAGGAGGCGAAGCCTCCGACCGAAGCTCCCGAAGGGAGCAAGGAATCGCGGAGGAAACGGAGCGTAAGCTACGCTCGCATAGGGAGGGGCAAAGCGATGATTGCGGTATGGGGGAGAGAAAAACCCCATTAATCCCCATTGTTAGGGGGGGTTAGGGGGAGGGGATGAATTGCGGAAAGCGCGAGAACGCTTTGGCGTATTCGGGGGAGCGTTTGACAAGAAGCGTACCGCTGGTAGTCCAAAGCGCGCCTTCGCTATCCAGCGCGAACGAATTGGTAAAACCCGAAGCAATCGCCGTAATCTTTACGCCTAAATCTACTTGCGTAAAGCGCCCTTCGTCGCCCGCTTTCGGCTTTCCGTCTTTGTCGAGCCGCGCGATCCACAAAACGCCGTTTTTATCGAGCGCAAGCCTGTAACCGCCATGTACCGCAGCATCCGCGACATCGCTTACGCCGCCCATTTTAGCAAGCGAGCCGTTGTAAAACTCCCACAGCGCGCCCGACCTGTCGATCAGCGCGAAATGAGTTCCGTCGCCGGCGTAGACCGCTTGAAACTTAGCGTCGGTTTTAACCTGTTTGAACCGTCTGGCGCAACGATTACTTATTATCCCCTCCGCGCTCCACAAGCCGCCGTCTCTATCGATCGCTATCGCCTCATACTCGCTTTTTGACGCCGCGACTTTCGTAAAACGGGTTTCGCCCTCGATCTTGATAACGGGTAGCCTAGCGCCGCCTCGATCATTACAACCGGCGGCGTATAAAACGCCCTCGTTATCCACAATCAGCGCGTAACCCCAGCCAGACGCGATTTCGGATATTTTTGTTTTGAGCGGGATTTTGGTAAAGCTCAAAAGCTCCGCCGAACCGGATTTGCCAAAATAGTTATAACCGGCGATCCATATTTCGCCGTTATCGTCAAGAACGACCGTGTTTGTTTGATCTGTGGATAGTTTGACTACCCGCGCGTTTAGATCAACGCGTTCAAAATCGGGGCGATACTTTCTATCCTCGCCCAAACCAAGCGCGGCAGGTATCGGACTAGAGGGCGCCATATATTTAGCCCATAAGCCGCCCTCGCTATCTACCAAAAAAGCGTTGGCGCTTCCCGCTTCAACCATTACAAAATCGGCGCCAAACAGGGCGGCGGCGGAGATAAACGCCGTCAAAAACGATCTGAACATTAAAACTCCTTTCGTTACCGCGCCGCGTAATCGATCAGCTTCGCGGCGAGATCAAAATGGTTGGAACACATTATATGCGTCGGCAGACCGGCTTTGCGAATGGCGCGCAAAAGCTCCGCGCTCATCTCGAAACCTATCCTCGCCTCCTCGTCCTCTCCTTTGCGGTTTGCCTCGAACAGCGCGTCGATCCAGCGATCGCTAACGCGAACGCCCGGGACGCGAGATTGCAGAAATTGCGCCGTTTTCAGGCGCGATAGCGGAAAAACGCCCAGAATCAGCCGCGCGTTTTTGCGTTCGTCGTCAAAACCGCTCAGCGCCTCGTTGAACAGCGCGCTCATATTGCGAGCGTCGTCAATGGAGAAAACGGGCTGCGTGATCACGCCCAGCGCGCCCGCGGCTATCTTTTGCGCGATCTTGCGTTTGAGGCTCGCGGCGTTCTTGGCGTAGCTGTTGGCGACGGCGAACGGATAGACGCGCTTTGGCGCGGGCGCGATCGTTTTGCCCGCGTAGTCGATGCCGCGGTTGAAAAAGTGCGCGATCCTCAGAAACTCGACGCTGCTTGCCTCAAAAACCCCTTTGGCTCGCGGCTGATCGCTGAGGCTCGCCGGATCGCCCGTAACGGCTAAAAAGGCTCTCGCCCCAGCTTCGTTGGCGCCGAGCAGATCGGATTGAATACCAATCAAATTGCGATCGCGCATACTGATCGTGGCGATGGCGGGCTTGCCAAACGCCGCCTGTAGTTTGATCGCGGCAAAAATAGAGCCGTAGCGAAGCTGGGAGAGCGGATTGTCGGTAACGCTCCAGCCGTCCACCTTTTCGTACAGCTTCAGCGCCGCCAATCTATCTACGATCGGCTGAAAACTCGCGCTCTTGGCGGGGGTTGTCTCCAGCGTCAGCCACGATCCGTCGCTTAACTTCGCTATCAGTTCGTCGTACACTTAGCCGTCTTTATTGATGATTTCGATTAGCTCTTTGACTACCTCGTCGGCTTTGTCGTTATCCACTTGGCAGGTGCCCGCCGCTTCGTGCCCGCCGCCGCCGTATTTCAGCGCCAGCTCGCCGATGCGCGTTTTGCTCGAGCGGTTCACGATCGACTTGCCGATAGCCAGCGCGGTGTTGCGCCCCTGAAAGCCTTTGAGAATATGTATCGAGATATTGCACTGGGGATAGAGCGCGTAGATCATAAAGCGGTTGCCAGCCCAGATAGGCTCCTCCTCGCGCAGATCGAGGACGACAAGGTTGCCATAGACTTTCGAGCGGCGTTTGAGCTGCTCTTTGAAGCGCTCCTCGCACTCGAAGTACAGCGCGCTACGCTCTTTAACGTCGGGCAACTCTAAAATCTCGTCGATCGTATGGAGGCGGCAGTAGTCGATCAAGTCCATCATAAGCTGATAGTTGCTTACGCGAAACTGTCTGAAACGCCCAAGCCCCGTTCTGGCGTCCATCAGGTAGTTGAGCAGTACCCAGCCGGCAGGCTTCAGAATCTCCTCAAGCGTAAATTGCGCGCTGTCGGCTTTATCGACGGCGTTCATCATCTCCTCGCCGATCGCCGGAAACTTGGCTTTGCCGCCGTAGTAGTCGTACACCACCCTTGCCGCGGAGGGCGCGTTGGGATCGATAATGTGATTTTTCGCCCGCTCTTTGTTGCGGATCGTTTCGCTCTCGTGGTGGTCAAACACCAAATGCGCCCGCGCCACATAGGGCAGGTTGGTGGTTATATCCGCGCTCGTGATCTCCACAAGATTGTCCTGCATATCTTTGGGATGGACAAACTTAATTTCGTCGATCAGGTCAAGCTCTTTGAGCAAAACCGCGCAAACTAACCCGTCAAAATCGCTTCTTGTTACCAGTCTATATTTATCTTTCATCTTACCGTCCTTATAATTTGCCGAGATTTTACCCTGCGACTCATTAGGAAGCGATATGAAACTATGCGTTTTTGACTTTGATTCCACGCTGATGGACGGCGAAACCATCGACATTCTGGCGCTCTCGTTTGGCAGAGGCGGCGAGATTGCCGCGATCACCTGCGAGGCGATGAACGGCAAGCTGGATTTTTTCGAGGCGATCACGCGCCGCGCCGCCGCGCTGAAAGGTATGCGCTACGACGAGGTGGTGAGAATATGCGAAAACCTGCCGCTGATGAAAGGCGCGATCGAGTGCGTGGGCGAGCTGAAACGGCGCGGATACAAGGTGGTCGTTTTTTCGGGCGGCTTTCATATAGCCACCGATCCAGCCGTAGTGAAACTTGGCGCGGACGCGGCGTTTGCCAATATCCTGCGGCGCGAGGGGGATTTTCTGACGGGGCAGGTTGGCGGCGAGATGCTGTTTGACTTTTCAAAGGGCGATATGCTGCGCCGCGTTCAGAGCCTGCTTGGCGTCGCCGCCGAAGATACGGTAGCCGTAGGCGACGGCGCCAACGATCGCGCTATGTTCCGCTACGCAAAAACCAAAATCGCCTTCTGCGCCAAAGAGATTTTGAAAAAAGAGGCGACCGTCGCGATCGAGAAAAAAGACCTGCGGCTCGTGCTGGAGCATATCGCGTAGGTTTTGGCTTCGCTTGCCGCTTAAACGGCGGCGGCTTTGCGCTTTTTGAAATCGTCTAAAAAGGCTTCGAGATTGTAGCGATCGCGCGCCTGCGAGCTCATAATATGCACTAAAATATCGCCCAGATCAAGCGCCGCCCACTCGTCGCTCGCGTCGATATGCAAAAACTCCTCGCCAAGCGGCTTGAGCTCCGTTTTGAGATGTTCTACCAGCGCCAGCAGGTGTCGATCGGCGAGCGCGGATGCGACGACGACGCCGCTAACCATATAATCGCTGTTTTCCAAATTGAATCGTTCTATGCGTTCGGCTTTGTTTTGATCCAAAACACGCGCCACTCTTTCCAGTCTGTCGTTTAGCTCCAAACCGCGTCCTTTTGCGAAGTTGAAAGCGCGAAGTATAACCAAATGCGCTACAATTCGCCCTTTTATTTCGACGCGGAGTTTTGGTTGGCGACAATCGCGATTAACGGATTTGGGCGGATTGGCAGGGCGTGCGCGCGGATAATTTTGCGATCGCCAACGCGCAAACTCGTAGCCGTTAACGATCTAGCCGATCGCCAAACGCTGGAGTATCTCTTACGGCGCGACTCCGTTCACGGCGGCTTTGAGGCGGCTTTGGACGGCGTAGCTTTTTCCTCCGCGCCTTCGCCCGATCTGTGCGATTTTGGCGGCGCGGAAATCGTGTTGGATTGTACGGGGGTTTTTACCAGATTTAGCGATCTGAAAGCCTATATCGATCGCGGCGCGAAAAGGGTCGTGATCTCCTCGCCAAGCGATGATAATCAAGTTGAGATCGCGCCGCCTTTGAGCGCGCCAAAAGCCGCGATCGTAAGCGCTGGTAGCTGTACGGCGCACGCGCTCTATCTGCTATGCGGCGTTTTGAGCGCTCGTTTTGGGATCAAAGGGGTTTTGGCGACCTCGATCCACAGCTACACAAGCGATCAGCGGCTGCTGGATTCGCGCAACGCCGAGCCGCGGCGGGGTAGATCGAGCGCGATCAACCTTATCCCCGTCGTTACCAGCGCGGCGAAAAATCTGATCAGATACGACGAAAGCTACCGCGGCAAAGCCGCCGCGATCGGGCTTAGGGTTCCCACCGCCGATATTTCGCTGATGCGCGCTGTTTTTCTGCTGGAGCAAGCCGTCGATCAAGCCGAGATCAACGCCGCTTACGAAGGCGCGCAAAACGCCGCGCTCGCCTTTTCGCGCGAACCTAAAGTCTCAACGGATATAATTGGCTCCGCGGCAAGCGCGATTATTGACGCGTCCCTTACAATGTGCTGCCGAAATCTCGCAAGCGTTGGCGCGTGGCACGACAACGAAACGGGTTTCGCGTCGAGAATGGTTGAGCTGGCGCAAATACCAACCTGAAAGGAGCGGCTGCTATGACGCTGAGAACCATCAAAGATATTGATATTTCCGACAAGAAGGTGTTTATCCGTTGCGATTTTAATGTTCCGCAAGACGAGTTTGGCAATATCACCGACGATCGCCGAATCCGTTCGGCTCTGGCGACCATCAACTACTGCGTGGATCACAACTGCGCGGTGATTTTGGCAAGCCATAACGGACGACCAAAAGGCGAGGTCGATCCCAAATATACGCTTGCGCCCGTCGCCAAACGGCTTCAGACGCTATTGAAGCGCGACGTGGCTCTCGCCTCCGATGTGATTGGCGAGGACGCGCATAAAAGAGCCAAGGCGCTTAAAAGCGGCGAGATTTTGCTGCTTGAAAACCTCCGCTTCGAGCACGGCGAGACGAAAAACGACGACGAGTTCGCCAAAAAGCTGGCGGATATGGCGCAGATATATATCAACGACGCCTTTGGCGTAAGCCACCGCGCCCACGCTTCGGTGGAGGCGATCACCAAGTTTTTTTCGGACGACAGCAAAGCGGCGGGCTTTTTGCTCAACAAGGAGATCAACTTTTTCGATCGCACCCTGCAGCACCCGACGCGCCCGTTTGTGGCGGTGATTGGCGGCAGCAAGGTTTCCGGCAAATTGCAGGCGCTGGAAAATCTGCTCCAGAAGGTCGATAAGGTCATCGTAGGCGGCGGTATGGCTTTTACATTTTTGAAAGCGCTGGGCGAACAGGTGGGCGATTCGCTCGTGGAAGACGATCTTATCGGCGACGCGCTGCGTATCCTCGACGAAGCCAAAAAGCGCAATGTGAAGTTTTACCTGCCCGTCGATGTGGTCTGCGCGCAGAGCATAGACGCCAACGCGGTAACGATCTACACCACCACAAAAGAGATTCCCTACGGCTGGAAGGGCTTGGATATCGGTCCGGCTACCACGCGGCTGTTTCGAGAGGCGCTCGACGGCGCGCAGACGATACTCTGGAACGGTCCGATGGGCGTTTTCGAGATCGACAAATTCGCCAAAGGCAGCTTTAAGATTTCGCACCGCATAGCCGAAAGCCACGCGACTAAGATTGTAGGCGGCGGCGATACGGCGGATGTTGTGCAAAGGGCGGACGACTCGGACGAGATGACCTTTATATCCACCGGCGGCGGCGCCTCTTTGGAGCTGCTGGAAGGTAAAATCCTCCCGGGCGTTAAAGCGCTGGAGATTAAGGAGAGTTCGTGATTGTAGCCGCAAATCTCAAAGCCAACCATACGCGTTCTAGCGTAAAAAGTTATCTGGACGCGGTGTCGTCGTTTATCGGCGAAAACGATATCAAAACCCGCGCCGTAGTTTTCCCCCCCGCGACCGCGCTATGCCCTTCAAGGGGTAATATTACCGTCGGCGCGCAGAACGCTTGGGCTGCCGAAAACGGCTCTTTTACGGGCGAGATAGGCTCCGAACAACTCGACGAGTTTGGAATCCGCACGCTCTTGGTCGGGCACAGCGAACGCCGCCATATTATGGGCGAAGGGCTTGACACGACAAAACGGAAATTTGACTTTTTCGCGGAGCAGGAGTACGAGATATTTTTCTGCGTCGGCGAGCCTATCGAGATCAAAGAGGCGGGCTTCGACGCGGTGATGACCTATATCGAGCGGCAGCTTGACGGCGTAGATTTAAACTATTCGCGCCTGATTTTAGCCTACGAGCCGGTATGGGCGATCGGTACGGGTAAAGCGGCGACAAGCGGCGATATTTTATCCGTGCATAGCGCGATCAAGGGCTTTTGCGATAAGCCGCTGCTATACGGCGGTAGCGTCAAGATCGAAAACGCGGGCGAGATTTTGTCGCTGGAGGGCGTAGACGGCGCGCTTGTGGGAACCGCAAGCTGGATTAGCGATCGCTTCTGCGCGCTTTTGAATATAGCCGATAACATCGAAAAAGGATTGGGACAGTAATGATTATGAAGGGCAAAAAGGGACTTATTATCGGCGTGGCGAACAACAAATCGATCGCCTACGGGATCGCTAAAGCTATTAGCGCGCAGGGCGGCGAGTTTGCGCTGAGCTATTTCAACGAGCAGATGGAAAAACGGGTGCGCCCGATCGCCGACGAGCTTGGCTGCAAATATGTCTATCGGCTGGACGTGGGATCGCCCGATGAGATCGAAGCCGTACGCGCCAAGATCGAGCAGGATTTCGGCAAACTCGACTTTCTTGTCCACGCCGTGGCTTTCGCGCCCAAAGAGGCGCTTGACGGGCGGTTTGTGGATACGAGCAAAGAGGCGTTTAATATCGCTATGCAGACTTCGGTTTATAGCCTGATCGATGTTGTGCGGCGGTTGCTGCCGGCGCTTAACAAAAACGCCTCGATCCTGACGCTGACCTATCTGGGCGCGGTCGCCGTGGTGCCGCACTACAATGTGATGGGCGTGGCGAAAGCGGCGCTGGAAGCGAGCGTGCGCTATCTGGCGGCGGATTTAGGCGCCGAAGGCATTCGCGTAAACGCGATCAGCGCGGGACCTATCCGCACTTTGGCGGCTTCTGGGATCGGCGATTTTCGTATGATTATGAAGTGGAACGAAGCCAACGCGCCATTGCGCGTAAATGTAACGATCGAGCAGGTGGGCGCTTCGGCGATGTATCTTTTGAGCGATCTCGCAAGCGGCGTTACGGGCGAGATACACTATGTGGACGCGGGCTACAACATTACCGGTATGGGCGCGGTCGAGGAGATCGACGGCAAAGCCTCGCTCGTTTGGGATCGGGTCAAAAACTCGCAATAACCTTTTAGTAGCCTTCGCTTCAAGCCTCTTTGCGCGGCGATCGGCGGTTTTGCCGGTCGTTTCGCGCGTTTTTCTCGTCTCGCCTCTTGACATTTCAGATTTGCCGCGCTACAATTTTGCGTTTTATAAGCGTAACAGCCGTTACGCCTAAGCGTTAATCGATCGCGCGAAAGGAGCAAAAAATGAGAAACGCGCAACAAAAACTGCGAAGAATCCGCACAGATTATATATGGGCAAACCCCAGAAACTGCACGGCTTGCTGGAGATGTATAAGAGCCTGCCCAAAAGGGGTAATAGGCAGGAAGGCGTTTTTGTGGCATAGGCATATTTATATTAAAGACGCCGATAGCTGCATCGGCTGCAACAAATGCCTTAAAGTCTGCCCAAGCGGCGTATTTAGCCAAACGCTTACCGATTCGCTAAAGCGTATGTTGATAATGCGCGGCGTGAATATATCGGATATAGAGAGCGCCAAAGAGGCGTTATGAACGGTCGATCGTTTATATCGGTTAGCCTGTTTATATTTATCGTTACGCTTTTTGCTACGGGGCTGATTATAGAGGTTGGCGAGACGATCGGCGAAGCGGCGTTTGAAAACGAAGCGGATATTCCTTCGTATCTGCTATTTATTATGAGTTTTATCACCGCTACGCATGTAATAAGCGGCGTTTGTTTCGCCGTTTTGTCCATATTTCATATTAGACGAAATTGGAACGCGCTGAAAAACTGCCTTAAAACCAAAAGCGGAGCGCTGGCGCTGATCTGGGTTGCGATCGTTATCTCTATCGCGCTGCTTGTCGCTCTCCTCAAAACCCAATAACTCGCTTTTTCCCCATCGCTCCAATAACAA
>JAITEA010000004.1 GCA_031282285.1 Helicobacteraceae bacterium | reverse complement strand
ACAAATTGGGGTTGGGGTGGGGGGTGGGGGGACCCCCCCCCCCCCCCCCCAGAAGCGATATCGCAACCAAGCAGGCTGAAATCGATGGCGGTAAGACCAAGCGCAGATACAACCGCGCCAACTAATTGAGAGAGAGCTCTCATCTTAGACTCCTCTTGTGAAATTAGATATTGTAATCAATACCTTGACCAGATCGTAGCCTATTGCTTCTTAAATTACAGATTGAATATCGCAATCGTTAGCTAAAAGGCATATTATGCTCCTTAACGCTATAAACAAAACAAGAAAAACAAGAGAGAAATTAAGCGTAGAACTGAATGCGATCAAAAAAACGACGCTTAACGCGCGCCTAACGAACGCGATCCGCGCCTTGACGCTACAGATAAAGCAAAAAGGACGCAAACAGCGCCAAACGCCGATCAAAACGCGATCGGTCGGTTGTTTATCGTTCCCGCAAGGCGCGCAGAAAAGGCGCCCTTATGCGTCGTTCCCGCTAAGCGCCCGACCAGATTAGGGTCACAAGGCGCGGAGGAAGGCGAGAATCCAAAAAGGGAAAGTTTTAATTGTGTTGGTTGATCGCGTTACGAAGGTTTTGCAAGATGGATTCCCGCCTACGCGGGAATGACTAAGGGGTTGCGGGCATAACGCCCACCCTTATCAGGGGAGAAGGAAGCGGCGTATATTATTCCCGTTTTTTAAGCAAGCGCCCGCCGCCGTCCATTCCCAAAGGCTTACTTCCGCCATTCCCGCGCCTTTAGCGTAAGTTGCGAAGCGTTGTTTGTTCGCGGTTTTGCGCGTAAAAGCCTTCGCTTCCCGTCGTTCCGCGCTATCGTAAAACTAAATAGGTAAAAGGGCGATTAGAACTCGATATCGTCGGCGACATTGCCTCCGCGCTCGGCGGCGAATTTCGCCTCGTACTCCTTTTGTTTTTCCTGCTGATATTCAATATACGCTTTCGTCTCCATAAAATCTTCGCCTTTGAGCCGTTTTGACATATATTGCATACCTACCGATTGAAAATCGCCAAGCGATATGCCAAAATTTTCCAAAATCCACTGCGCGCCGTCCAAGCCGTAAGAGTAAGCCGCATTTCTCGCGCCGCACAACTCTTCGTAAAAGTAGCGATCGTTCTTTATGCGCTCCAGATTTGCCTTGCCTTCCGGCGAAATATTCGCCTCAAGATTTACCAGCTTCGGATTGGTAACTCCTTTGGCAAAATACTGCCCGTAAAGCTGCGCCAATTTGAACGAGGAATCCTCCGTCATTCTCTGTATCCAGAGCGTATTGATCTCGTCCCATACGACAAGATCGATCCCCATCGCTTCGCATATCTGCTCCTTGCTCGCGCCGCTGGTTAATTTGATTACCATCTGCGCGTAATCCTCAAACGAAATGCCGTGAATCGGCTCTAGATTGTCAGCCACCTGTTTCTCCTTTGTTAAATTTGGTTTATCTGCTTGAGATAAACTTTTTCGTGATGATCTTTGAAATCGGGGATTATCTTGTTCATCTCGTCGCAAACGGCGCGCAGATATTTGTCGTAAAGCTCGCGCGATCGCGCAATCAATCTTTCCCGCTCGGCGTCGATAAGCTCTATCTCTTTTTTAACGGCGGCTTTTGCCTTGTCGTCTTTATGGATAGCGTCTAGTTTCATACTATGCGCTTTTGCGTACAGATCGCGCTCTTCGTCTTTGGCTTGTTGGCTCGCTTCAAGCAGAGGTTTGCTGCGCTTCGCGGCAAGATCGTTGGCGATAAACTGCAAACTTCGCGCTTGAGAACCGGGTTCTAGGGTATTTTGCGCGCCGCAGGCGGGACAGGCGATATGAACGGCTATAAAAAATACGCGATCGATCGGCAGCGAATGTCCGCATTGCGAACAGCGCAGATTTTCTTTTGTTTTATTAAAGTCGTCTATGATTTTGTTGTATTCGTCTTCTAAATCCGCTTCGGCGTCCTCTCTTAAACTTTGTTCCATATACAACAACATTTTCTCAAGCTCGCCAAAGCGTTCAAGGCAGATAGTTCTAAACGCGTACAGCGTATCGAATAACGGATGCGTCATAGCAATTTCGTCTTTGAGGCAATAGTAAAAATCTATAATCTCTTTTTCGTGCGCGTCGTAGGCTTTTTTCCTGATTGAGCCAAGCTGTCCGCATACGCCGGATAATACTTTGTTGGTCAATGTTTTATACGGATCGTTATCGGACTTTCTCAAAGCGGTTAGCTCGGCGCGGGCTGGTTCGTACAGCTCTTTTGCTCTGGCGGTTAATTTGTCTATAAACAGCAGCCATCTTGATTGCTGCTGGGTTATTTGATTGCGCAGATCGTCATACATTTTTTGAGTTGTCCTCCGCTTTGATATATACGCCGTCGGTTAAAGCGGCGTCGATAAACTTATATCCGCAGTACGCGCAGCGGGTCAAGCCGTCTTGTTTAGCGCGGGGCGCGCCGCAGTTTGGGCATAACTTGGCTTCAGTTTTCGCCTTGGTCGTCTCGTCGGCGCCGCCGTAATTTTTCTGCGTCGAAGAGAGCTTTGTCATATTTTGCAGAAAGCTATTTATTTCGCCCGCCATAGTTACGCGTTAAACTCCTTTAGCAGTTCGGCTTTTTTGCCTTTATATTCGGCTTCGTCGATCAGGTCGTTTTCAAACAGCTCTTTTAACTTTTTCAGCTTCGCGCCTATATCCTCTCCGCTCTTATTTGCCGCTTGCGTTTGACTGGATATGATATTAAGCGCCGCGGCTTGCGTAACCGCGTCGTTTAACGCGCTCCCCTTTTCGCCGATCGCTTTGGCTTTTTGAAACTCCGCGTAGCGATCTATATCCTTTGTCATATTCATATTGGTTATGGAATCTATATGTTTCAGCACTTCGTCGGGCAGCGAAACGGAAGCGACGATAAACTGCGTAAGTTTTAGCCCCATCTGAGCGAAATATGGCGATAGCAAAGGCTCTATCTTTGCGCTTAGATCGCTCATACTGCCAGCTATCTCCATCACCGGTATTTTCTGTAAAGTTAATATTTCG
This sequence comes from Helicobacteraceae bacterium, assembly GCA_031282285.1. Lineage (GTDB taxonomy): Bacteria > Campylobacterota > Campylobacteria > Campylobacterales > SZUA-545 > JAIRNH01. Next base: position 6,530 of record JAITEA010000004.1, on the reverse strand, counting down.
CCAAACTTAGGCGCGATAAAATCCCTTAACTGCGCCTGTAGCTCGAAAATAGTAAGTTGTTTGTAAGTCCCCGCGTAACTTTTGAAAAACAGCGCGGGATCGTCTATGCGAATATCGAAACTTCCAAACGCCCTGACGCGGATAGCGCCAAACTCCGGATCGCGTACCAATATCGGCGCGGGCGTTCCCCATTTATTGTTTATAAATAGATTCATACTAAAGAAATATATATCCGCTTTGAACGGGCTGGCAAACCCGTATTTCCAACCTTTCAGCCTGCTGAAAATCGGAATATTCTCGGTCTTTAGCGTATGCATACCGCTTTGAAAAACATCGGCTATCTGCCCTTCGCAGATAAAGAGCGCGTTTTGGCTCTCCCTGACGGTTAATTTCGCGCCGTTTTGTATCTCGCAGCCGTTATCGGCGAACTTCCACGCCAGCAGGTTGGGATCGGGCGCGACGCATTCGATAATCTCTATAAACGGCGATCCCATAACGCTCCTTGTTGGCTAAAAACGGATTATACCTTGCCCGCTATTAAAAAGTTTCGCTCAAAACCGCGCGTTACAACGGGCGTTTTTTGGGCTTGTCGCCCTCCTTGAGATAGTCGGAGAGCTTGACGCTGTTGGCGCGGAGCAGCGCCTCAAACGCGTCGTCGTCGATCGGCGGCGTTTGCGCTTGGCTGGCGCAATCTAGCAGCAGATTGCTCTGCCCAATCAGCAGCAAAAACTCCTTATCGCGAAAGCGCGCCAGCACAAAGCGGTTTTTGCCGTCGATCGGCTTTTGCCATACGATCGAAACCGTTTCGCCCTTGTTTTTGCCCATCAGCCACGAGCCGCCCCCCCCGCCTTTTACCAGCCTCGCCACGATCCACAGCAGCAGCAAAGAGGCGGTGAAAATCGCGGCGATCAGATAGCTTTGCTTCAGATCTAGTCCTTCGGGCGCGAATCTTGTAGCGCTCGCGTTGGCGTCGCCCGTCAAACGGATAAGCAAGGTTTTGTTGTCGCCCAATACTCTGGCGTCGGCGACGATCTGCGTCTTTGGCGATATTCTCACAATCGTCTGCCGATCGCGCGGCGAAACGCGGAGCGTCGAAACCAGATCGCCCCCTTTGGGCGCGAAAACATAGGGCGAGGAGGCTTGCAGATCGTCGATCGTAAGCACGATCTGCGAATCTTCGCGGCTTTGCGATATTTTGCCGTTAAACGCCGAATCCAAAAAAAGCGTAAGTTCCACGCCGCCGTCCGCAAAATCGGTCCTAGCGTCTTTTAAGAGCGCCGCGCACAGCGACGAAGCGCACAGCAGCCAAATAATGATGATTTGTCTCAATTCTTCTCTTTCGCAAAGTAGTAAAGCGCCGCGTTGGCGTCCAGCACCTCATTGACGCGGATCGCCAGATTTTTTTCATACACCATCACCTCGCCGCGCCCGATAATCCGCTCATTGACATATATCTCCACCGACTCGCCCGCGGGCTTGCCCAGATCGATCACCGATCCGCGCTCGAGCGCGAGAATATCGCGCAGCGGCAGGTTGGTCTGCCCTAGATCGGAAACAAGCTCGATCTCCATCGCCAGCAACTCCGAATAATTAGGCACCAGTTCGTCGGCGCTTTTTATCTCTTCGCTCATACTTGAATCCGCGACGCGGAGATGGTAAAGGCGTCTTTGGCAAAGGTAAAGTGTAGGTTTTTATCCGCGTTTTTGCCGATCGTTACGGCTTTGCCCTCAAAACGCGGCGGCGACATATCAAACTTAAACCCGCGATCGGAGGCGAGCGCTTTGGCGCGCCCGACGATCAGGTTGGCGATCTCGCCGATCAGATCGCGCAAAACCTCGTCGGTTGGCGACTCTTCGTTTAGAAAGAGCTTAGCCATCTGTTTAAGGCTGGGCTTGGAGATATAGGCGCTCACCCTCCGCCTCTCGCCGTTCGTGGTATCCACGCTCGCCGCCCAAGCGCGTTTGCGCGGCGTGGAAAGCGCCTGTTTCGCCTCGCCGCCGAGCGTTTCGCGGACGAAATACGCGGCGGCTTCGATCAAAGCTTCCTCTAAACCCATTCTCGCGCCCTTTATATAATTAAGCAATTTTAGCGGCGCGGGCTTAAAAGTATAGGTTATAATGCGAGCTTTTGTAGATTAAGCGGGGAATATGGAATATCTGCTGTTTTTGGTAGTCGGCGTAAGCGCGGGCGTGGTTTCGGGATTTTTCGGCATCGGCGGGGGGCTGATCGTGGTGCCGCTGTGCGTGCTGCTTGGCGAAGAGGTCAAGTCGGCGATCGCGCTATCTACGATGCAGATGACCTTTTCGTCCGTTTACGGCAGCTACGCGCACATCAAAAACCGTATGTACGATCCGCGGCGCTATGTCTGGCTCGGCTTCGGCGGCGTAACGGGCGCGGCGATCGGCGCGTATCTTTTGAGCCTCGTGTCGGCGCATTTCGCGGCGCTATTTTTTCTGACGATGCTTATTTTAGGCTTTCTGCGTATAGTCGCTTCCAAAGCCGAAGGCGACAAAGAAGCCGCCACGCCCCCGCAGTGGCTGCTTATGCTGGCGGGTCTGTTCGTGGGCGTTTACGCGGGTATGGTAGGCGTGGGCGGCGGCTTTCTGCTGGTGGCGATTATGACGGGCTTTCTTGGCGCGCCGATCAAAAACTCGGTGGCGATCAGCCTCTTTTTCGTGCTGTTCGTGGGCAGCGGCGCGTTCGCCGTATACGCGCTGAGCGGTATGGTGGATTTTGCCAAAGGCGCGTTTTTGTCGCTGGGATCGCTCGCGGGCGTGCGCGGCGGCATCTGGATCGCCTCGAAAATAACCGCCAAACGGCACAAACAGGCGATCGTCGCGGTCTATACGCTGATGATCGTCGTTATGATTTACAAGATTGCGAAAGGTGAAATTTGATCGACTACATCGACATTCGCGGCGCGCGCGAAAACAACTTAAAAAACATCAACCTCAAAATCCCCAAGAACAAGCTGGTGGTGATGACGGGCATCTCCGGCAGCGGCAAAAGCACGCTGGCGTTCAAAACGCTCTACGCCGAAGGGCAACGGCGCTATGTGGAGAGCCTCTCAAGCTACGCGAGGCAGTTTCTCGATCGCGTCGGCAAACCCGAAGTCGATAAGATCGACGGGCTTACGCCAGCGATTGCTATCGATCAGAAAACTACCAGCAAGAATCCGCGATCGACCGTGGGGACGATTACCGAAATATACGACTATCTGCGGCTGCTGTACGCGCGCATCGGCGTTCAGCACTGTCATCTGTGCGGCAAGCCGATCAGCCGTATGAGCGCGTCGGACATTATCGATCAGATTCTGAAACTGCCCGAAAACGCCAAGGTTATCGTCATCGCGCCGGTCGTCAAGGAAAAAAAGGGCAGCTTCCACGACGAGATCGAAAGCCTGCGCCAGAAAGGTTTCGTCAGGGCGCAGATCGACGGCGTAACGGCGCGGCTGGACGAGGAGATCGAGCTTGCCAAAAACAAAAAGCACACCATCAAGGCGATTGTCGATCGCGTCGTAATCAAGCCCGAAAACGCCGATCGCGTGGCAAGCGCGGTGGAGCGCGCGCTCAAAGAGAGCTTCGGACAGGCGGAGATCGAGGTGGAAAACGCCGAAGAGGTTGGCGCGGCGAAACGCTATCACTACTCCGAACATCTGGCGTGCTTTGATTGCAAGGTCAGTTTCGAGCCGCTGGAACCGCTCAGCTTTTCGTTCAACCTGCCCAAAGGCGCCTGCCCCGTATGCGACGGGCTTGGATCGCGCTACGCGATCAACGCGCAGAAAATTATTACGCCCTCGCTCTCCATCGCAAACGGCGCGGTCAAGATTTTCTACAAAAACGGCTACTACGACAAGTTCTTAACCGCCTTTTGCGAACAGGAGGACATCAACACCCGCGTCCCGTTTGAAACGCTGCTTGAACGCGAGCAAAAAGCCGTGCTGCACGGATCGATTACTGAGGTGCGGTTTCACTGGAAATATCATCTGATCGAAAAGCAGTGGAGCGGGTTGATGAATATCGCCTACGAGATATTCAAAGACGAGCGCGACGCGAGCGAGTATATGATCGAAAAGCCGTGCGACGCCTGCGGCGGTCATCGCCTGCGCCCCGAAAGCCTCGCCGTGCGCGTGGGCGGGATCACTATCGGCGAGGCGATCGATATGCCTATCGACGAGGCAGCGGCGTTTTTTGACGACGAGAGCAAATTCGCCAACCTCAGCGATCAGCAAAAGACAATCTCCGCGCCGATCTTAAAGGAGATTAGAGAGCGGCTGTTTTTCCTGAACGACGTCGGGCTTGGCTACCTCTCGCTAGGGCGCGACGCGAGGACGATCAGCGGCGGCGAGAGCCAGCGAATCCGCATAGCAAGCCAGATTGGCAGCGGGCTGACGGGCGTAATGTACGTGCTGGACGAACCTAGCATCGGGTTACACGAGCGCGACACGGTTAAGCTGATCAGGACGCTGAAAAACCTGCGCGATCGCGGCAACTCCGTCGTGGTCGTGGAGCACGACAAGGAGACGATTGCCAGCGCGGATTTTGTCGTCGATATCGGTCCGGGCGCGGGCGGATTTGGCGGCGAGGTGGTCTTTGCCGGCGATCGCGAGGCGCTGCAAAAGGCGGCGACGGCGACGGCTGACTACCTCTACGGGCGCAAACGGATCGATCGCGCCAAAAACAGGGCGCCAGAAGATTGGCTGGAGATCAAAAATGTAACGCTCAACAACCTGCGCGATCTTTCTGTGAAGCTGCCGCTTCGCAGTTTTGTCGCGGTTACGGGGGTAAGCGGCAGCGGCAAAAGCTCGCTGATCCTTCAGACGCTGCTGCCCGTGGCGCAGGAGCTGCTCAACCACGCGCGCAAGATCAAGAAGATTCAGGGCGTAACGATCGAGGGTATGGAGCATCTGGACAAGGTAATCTATCTCGATCAATCGCCGATCGGCAGAACGCCGCGCAGCATTCCCGCGACCTACACGGGTATGATGGACGATATTCGCGCTTTGTTTGCCGAGACGAAGGAGGCGAAGATGCGCGGCTACGGGGCGGGTCGTTTCAGCTTCAATGTCAAGGGCGGGCGGTGCGAAAGCTGTCAGGGCGACGGCGAGATCAAGATCGAGATGCACTTTTTGCCCGATATTATGGTCAAATGCGACGCCTGCCGCGGCAGCCGCTACAACCCGCAGACGCTTGAGGTCAAATACAGAGGCAAAACGATCGCCGACATACTCGCTATGACCGTCGACGAAGCGCTCGTCTTTTTCGCCGCGCACCACAAGATCGCGCAGAAACTGCAAACCTTGCAAAGCGTCGGGCTGGGCTATATTATACTTGGTCAAAACGGCGTAACGCTCTCCGGCGGCGAGGCGCAGCGCATCAAGCTCTCCAAGGAGCTTTCGAGGACGGATACGGGGCGGACGCTATATGTCTTAGACGAGCCGACGACGGGGCTGCATTTTGCCGATGTGGATAAGCTTGTCGCCGTTTTGCAGCATTTGACCGATCTGGGCAACTCGGTGATCGTGATCGAGCATAATATGGATATAATCAAAAACGCCGACTGGATTATTGATCTAGGACCTGAAGGCGGGCGCGGCGGCGGGCGGCTGATCGCGGAAGGATCGCCGCTAAGCGTCGCGAAAAAGCATAGATCGACGGGCAGTCATACGGGCGAGTTCTTGGCAAAAGAGTTTGGTCTGCGATAAAACAACAAAGCCCCGCGAAACCCTGATCTGTTATAATATTTGAAAGACGGCTTGCGCGACGAACCCGACCGCAAGGCGGCAAAAGGAGTTTGCGTATGAAAAGGACCTTGGGCATACTTATGGTATTGGCGGCGCTCTTGAGCGGATGCGCTATGGTTCAGCCTGAAAAGGCGGAGACTATTCGCTATCATAATTATTTTGGCGTATCGGCGGATAATGTCTGCTATCTGGAAACGGCGCAGGGGGTAGGCATTCCTTTGGTTAGCGGCAAGAGCGCGCCTATGCTCTTTGAGAAAAACTTCAAGGACGCTTTTCTCTATGTGAGCGCTGGGCGTCAATTGTTGGGCGTTATATATTTAGGGAGCGATGGAAACAGGACTTCATATAGCCGCGAAGCGACATATGTACCCTTTAATTTTAAGGCGGGGAACTGCTATATGGTAGATTATACCATTCACGGCGAAAATAACGACCGTAACATAAGCTATACCATTAAAGAGATAACTGAACCCGCTCATCGAAAGCAAGCCGAACAAAGGCTCGCCTCTTTCAAAGAAAAGTTGTTAGAGCTGGACAAATATTTAACCTTTTCCAAAAAAGCGCCGTCTTATTTTGAGGGAAAATGGGTAACCGACGCGGGCAAAACTCTTGAATTTACGGGGAATAAGTTTAAATTCGCCGAAGAGCCTGAAGGCGACGGTTTTTCTGGTACATTTATTTTTGACGAAAACACGATCGTCATAGATATTACAATGTACAATTCGTCCCCCAACCTACATATGAGTTCCTTAGGTTATAAGCGCGACGGGAATAGTCTGTCTATCTC
>JAITEA010000225.1 GCA_031282285.1 Helicobacteraceae bacterium | reverse complement strand
GCGTAAATTGATCGAGCGCCGCTTGCAAATTGCCTTGATCGCGCAAGATTACGCCGCTGTCGTACGCTTTATTGGCGCGGCTTGCCGCGCACCCAACAAACATAACCGCTAAGCAGATTGCGACCAGAGCTTTTAACGCCGTTTTCATTTTTCCCTTTACGCGAGCTAAGGCTATCCTTAGACAATTGTCGTTTAGATAGTATCGCATATAAACTTAAGGCAACCTGAAAACCAAAAGCGGATCGCGCTATGCGCCATACTTCTAAAAGAGATCGCAATAACGCTAATCTTATGACAAGTCCGCAAAAAATACGCGGCGGGTCGAACAAAAAAGGCGCTTTGACGCAGACTTTTAGCCAAAAGTTTGCTATGATCGCGCTTGATTGAACGCGAATAGTTTAAAGGACGCAAGATGCCTAGACAAAAGTCCGCGCGGACTGAAACGACGGTAGAAAGTCAACCGCAAAACGGCGAAGCCGAAAGCGACGAAACGACGAGCGAAGGGTTGAGCGAAATCAGCGGCGCGCCTCAAGCTCAAGCGCCGGCGCAAAGCGCAGGCAAAGCCGAAAGCCAAAGCGACAACGGCGCGACAAAGGCGCCGCCGCAAAGCGAAGTCAAAGCGAAAAAAGGCGATGCAAAGCAAGAAGCGGCGCAAAGCGCAAGCAAAGCCAAAAGCGAAAGCAAAAGCGCCGCAAAGCAAGAGGCGGCGCAAAGCAAATGCGCGTTTTTTGCAAAAGCCTGCGACTGGGCTAAAGCCAACGCAAAAAAGGCGCAGCCATATCTTGGCAAAGCGTCGGATTGGGCGTGGAGCAACGCGGCGGCGGTCATAGGGATCGCGGCGGCGGCGGCGCTTGGCGGCGCGTTCGGACTGATCGTCGCCCTGCTGATTTTCGCCGTTTTGAACTACTACAAAACCGCCGACGGGCAAGACAAAAGCGAGCAAGAGAAGCAATGAAACCTTACGCAGCGTTAGCCGCGCTTGGCTTTCTGCTTTTGGCGTGCGTTCAGCCGCATACGGGTCTTGTCAAGCCAAGCGGCGCGGAGCGGAGCGCGGCAAAACCGGCGGAGTCAAACTCGCTGACGCAGACGCTTGCCGAGTACTACGCCGTAGCCAGATCGACGGATCCGAGCCTTGAGGCGATCGAGGATTTGAGCCGGACGCTAACGCGGCTGATAGAGGGCAAACAAGCCAACCCGAACGCCGCCGAGCAGGGCTTTACCCCTCTGTCGATCGCCGCGCAAGCCAACGATCGCGCTATGATCGAACGGCTGTGCAAGGTCGGCGCGAATTACGACGCGGCGGGCGCGCACAGGATTCCGCTGCTGGTTCTTTCGCTGCAGGAGGGCGCGCTGGAAAGCGCCAAAGGGTTGCTCGCGTGCGGCGCCAACCCTAATATCGGCGGCGCGGAGTTTCCCACGCCGCTGACGATCGCGACGCTTGGCGGGATCACCAGCGTTGATTACCGCCAAATGGCGATAGCGCTGCTTGACGCGGGCGCCAATCCTAATCTTGGCGCGGTGGGCGGGCACCCGCTTTTGTTGTACGCGATCAAAACCGCGCAGGGCGATCTGGCGCGCAAAATTGTCGAAAAGGGCGCGAATATCGAGCTTGCCGACGACGAGGGTATGACGGCGCTTAGCTGGGCTATCCTGCTCAAAGACGACGAAACCGTTCAGGCGCTTCTGGCAAAAGGCGCGGCGAGCGGCGCGATCGACGCGCACGGATACACGCCGCTTAGCTGGGCTGTTTTCACCGACAACCAAAGCGCGATCGCCTCGCTGGCAAGCGTAGCTAAGTTAGCTCAAAGCGAGCGCGGCGCGCTGGCGGCGCAGGCGGCAAAAAGCCGCACGCTTTCGGAGCTAAGGGCGCTTGTCGCGGGCGAGGCGATCGGCGCCAAAACGCCCGTCTCAAAAGAGGGCGCGGCTTTGCCGAGCATAGCGCGTTTTAAGGGTATGGAGTTTTTGTCGCTGGAGTACGGCGGCGACAAGATAGCGTTCAAAACCGCCGATCCGCTGCTGAAAGATTTCGCGCTGGAAAATCCCGCGAGGCTGGTGCTGGACTTTTCGAGGGCGAACGCGGTTCAGAGCCTGAGTTTGCCGCTCGATCCGAACGGGACTTTTCGGAGGGCGTCGATTGGGCGGCATACGGGCAGCTACCGCGTCGTGATAGCGCTGGATAAATCGTACCGATACGATCTGGAGAGGACGGCGGAAGGTCCCGTGATTACGCTGCGCCGATAACTTGAGCGATCGTTATCTATTTTTCTATATCGCGGCGTTGATCTTTGCCGGAGCGCTGTTTTCGCTCTCCCTGCCGCTTTACCTGACGCAACGAATCGGCGTCGCGCACTACTATTTTTTTGTCCGTCAAGGCGTTTACGCCTGCGTATCGCTGTTTTTGATTTGGGGGCTTGCCAGACTCGATCCCGACAGGTGGGCTTCCAAAATCGGCTTTGGGCTGTTCTTTTTCTTTCTGGCGCTGATGGCTTGTATGCCGTTTATGCCAGAAACCGTCGTACCAACCATCAACGGCGCGCGCCGCTGGATACGATTTGGATCGCTCAGTATTACGCCCGCCGAGTTTTTCAAGGTCGGTTTCGTCTATTTTCTGGCGTGGAGCCTGACTAGAAAGCTCTACCGCCCCAAAACGATCAAACAGCAATTTACCTTCGCCAGAGAGCTTGGCGCGATCGCGCCCTATATGGCGATCTTCGTTGTAGCCATAATCTTGATCGCCATAATGCAAAACGATCTGGGGCAGGTGATCGTGCTTGGCTGCACGATGAGTTTGATGATCTTTTTCGCCGGATCAAGCGTTAAGGTTTTTGGCTTCCTGATAGGGCTTTCGTTCCTTGCCAGCTTCGCGCTGATACTTCAAGCGCGTCATAGAATCGATCGCGCTTTGCAGTGGTGGAGCGGCGCGCAGGATTCGATTCTGTCGGTTCTGCCCGACTTTATAGCCGAGGCGCTGCGCGTGGACGCCTCCTCCATCAGCCCCGCCTATCAGGTTACGCAAGCCGCGCGCGCGATCCACCACGGCGGTTTGATGGGAACGGGGCTAGGCTCCGGCGTGGTAAAATTAGGCTTCCTAAGCGACGCGCACAACGATTTCGCGCTCGCTGGGATTGCGGAAGAGACGGGGCTGTTTGGAATAGCGCTTGTAAGTTTATTGATTTTGCTTGCGATTTATAGGATATTTAAGATCGCCAATAGAAGCGACAACCCGATTTTCTATCTTTTCAGTATAGGGATCGGGGTGATGATCGCCTCTCAATTTCTGATGAACGCGCTGGGCGCGACGGGGTTAATACCGATCAAAGGTATCTCCGCGCCGTTTTTGAGCTACGGCGGCGCCTCTTTGACGGCGCTGTCGATAGCGGTTGGATTAGTATTGATGATTAGCAAAAAGGCAAGGCTGTGATAGTTTTAACGGGCGGCGGCACGGGCGGACACCTCGCGGTCGTGTCGGCGGTTAAAGAGGCGCTCAACGCCAAAGGGATCAAACCGTTTTTTATCGGTTCGGATTACGGGCAGGATCGCGCGTGGTTCGGCAAGGATTCCGGTTTTATCGACAAGATATTTCTGCCAAACAGAGGCGTGATGAACAGGAAGGGGCTTGGCAGGCTGTTTTCGTTGCTGAACAACGCTCGGCTGACGATGAAAACCAGAAAAAGCCTCTCCGTACTAGGCGTAAAGGCGGTTTTCAGCGCGGGCGGCTACGCGGCGGCGCCGGCGGCGATCGCGGCGGCGAGTTTGAAAATCCCGCTTGTGATCCACGAGCAAAACGCGGTGAGCGGCGCGCTTAATCGCAGATTAAAGCCGTTTTGCAAGGCGTTTTACTCCTCGTTCGATCCGCTAAGCCCCTGCAAGGACTACCCCGTAAAGCGCGCGTTTTTTGAAAAGGCGCGCGTAAGGTCTAAGATCGACGCGGTTATGTTTATCGGCGGTTCGCAAGGCTCGGAGGCGATCAACAAGTTTGCGATGAGCGTCGCGCCGAGCTTGACCGAACTTGGCGTGAAAATTATTCACCAGTGCGGGCGGGCGGGGTTTGAGGAGGCGCGAAGTTTCTACGAAGCAAACGGCATTACCGCCGAAGTTTTTGATTTCGATCCGAACATTGTCGATCGTATGGCGCGCGCGGATTTCGCGGTGGCAAGAGCCGGCGCGGGGACGCTATTCGAGCTGTGCGCCAACGGGCTGCCCGCGCTGTTTGTGCCATATCCGCTGGCGGCTGGCAACCACCAGATGGCAAACGCGAAATATCTAAGCCAAAGGGAGCTTGGCTGGTGCGTGGAGGAGTCTCGTTTAAGCCCCGAAGTGCTGTTTAACATACTACCGCTTGATCTAAGCGACATTTCGGAACAACTTGCCAAAGAGATTCGCTACGGCGGCGCGATCTCGATCGCCGAACGGCTACTGGCTTTACGCAAAGGCGCCAAATAACCTGTCGCCTTTAATCGGCGCAAAACGCGGAAACGGGGCTTATATTAACTCGTCTGCGCGACGCGTTTATTGCCTGTGTTTTGCGCTAAACGACGGCAAAGCGCTATCGCTTTATCGATAACGCCAATAGAGATAGGGATATCCGTCGTTTTTATTGGCGTCGATTTGCCACGGCGCGTTGGCGTTTAGACCAAA
>JAITEA010000199.1 GCA_031282285.1 Helicobacteraceae bacterium | reverse complement strand
CCGTGCAAAACGGCGCGATGACCGATTGTTACATTATCGCCGATCGCGGTTGGAAAACCGCTTGTTTCGTCGCCGTTTTCGCAATGCGTTACATGGATTACCGCGCCGTCTTGCACGCTCGTCCTCGCGCCGATTTTGACCCAATGTACATCGGCGCGAATAACCGCGCCAAACCAGACGGAGCTATCCGCGCCTATTTCGCACCGCCCGATCGCCTCCGCCGACGGCGCCACAAAAACCCGCTCGCCAATTCGTGGCTTCCACTCCCTAAACGCGCTAATCATTCGCGGCAATCCTTAAATAGCATTAAATCGCATTTTGTTTCGCGCTTAATCGCCGCGATCGCGGGTTAATTCGACGGCGCTATATGCGCGGCGATCCAAAAATCGCGCCAGATCGTCAAACGGGATTTTAGCCAAGTCAGCCGCGCTTGAATTAGCGTCAAAAAGTTTGATCGCGCCCGCCGCGCCTGTACCATTTGTATCAAACGGTTTATCGCTAATAACGGCTATAAGAAAAACGCGCCAATCCTTGCTTAGATCGAACCCGCCGGTTTTACCCGTAAAAAAGAGCGTTTGATTTGCCTCGATCGGCGCGGTTAAGCCGATTGAATAACCGCTAAGCGCGTCTAAATAAAACGCCGCGATATATCCGCTTTGATTAGCGTCGAGCGCCGCTTTGCCCTCCGCGGTCTGCGAAAGTTTCAGCGCCTCGTTTTGGCTAATGTCGATTAGTTTGGTTAGATCGGGTTCGTTCCATACGATCGACGCTTTTTCATCGCCGATTTTGTACAGATCGCCCTCTTTGACGATCCGAAAATCTACGGCGTAACCAACGGCTTTATTTAACGCTTTGGCAAAAGGCGATCTGAACAAAAAACTATCGTTATTCGCAAGGCGTTTTGGCGTTTTCATTCGCTCCGAAAGACGAACCTCGATTGGGCGGCGATCGAGTTTCGCGGCGGCGAAATATCCCGCGCCCTGCCTTTCTAAGCGGATAATCTCCGCGCCTTTCAGTTCGGCGCGCGCTTCGCGGCTCAAAACGCGCTCGGCGTTTTTCATAACCGCGCCTTTGAACTTGACCTCCGATATTTCAACGACGGCAATTTGATCGCCAATATCCTTGATCGCGTCCTGCCGCGCCTCCCGCTCGGAGGTACTCGCGCCGTAACCGATCTTCTCGTAGGGCTTCGCGCTCAGCTTGTTGTACCAAGCGGGATTGGCTAACGCGGCAAGCGCCAACAGCGTAAATATAAGCGTTTGCTTCATTTTATCCCTTCGTCCGCGATCGCGCTTTCGCCGGCTGGCGCGGGCGAACCGGCGGGCGCCTTCTCCTCAAGCGGCGCGATCAATGGCGCAATAAACGGCGCGATAATTAGCGGTTCGTTTTCGCCGTCGATAATTTTGACCCGCGTCTGCTCGCCCCACGCGTCCTTGATCGTAATTTCGTCTAAAACCAGCGCGCCGTCTTTGACGACAAAGGTTACGCGCGGATCGTAAGACGGGTTGTAAAACAGCTCGAACGCATCATCTTGCGCGATCTCAAACTCAACCTTGCGCGAAAAACCGCCGTAAAACGATCTGACAAAACCCGAAACGCTCTGATTTTCGTCGTTATAGACCAGATCGGCAAGGCTCGGATCGCCCCAGTAGATCGACAGCGCCTTTTCCAGCGCGGCGAGCCGTTTGGCTTCCAGCTCTTGAGGCGTTTGAAGCGCTTCGGGCGGTTCGCCGCTTGCGATCGCGCTTTTGTGTTCGCGCTCCGCCAGCCCGCCGGCGGCTAGAACTATCTGATCGAAGCCAATTCCACGCGGATCGATCGCGCTGAAAAGCTGAATCTCCGCCGAGGCGGACGCGACCAGATCGCCGCTGAAGGCAAGCGCGTTCACGCCCCCCGCGTTCGTCGGAAAGCTATGCGTCTCCTCGCCGCCGGTCAAATCCCAAAAACGCGCGATCATATCGTCGCCGCCGCTGACGAGCCTCTCTTTTTGAACGGCGATCGCGCGAACGGCGGCGGGCGCTTTGAGCGCGAGCTTCTGCTTGCCGTTTGCGAGGTTCCAGACGCGAATCGTCCCGTCCGCGCCGCCCGAATAGATATCGCCATTTTGCGCCGCGAGCGCGTATATCCGCCCCTTATGCCCTTTGAGCGTCTGCAGGAGCTTGCCGCTTTTGAGATGGTAGATTTTGATAAGCCCGTCCGCGCCGCCGCGAACGATACGATTTTGCGAGACGGCAAGCGCGCCGATCGCCGATCGCCCGTCCTTTATCTGCCGAATCTGCTTGCCCGTTTTGATATTCCACAGGCGAATAACGCCGCCTTCGTCCGCGCTTAGCAATATCTCGCCGCCGACGGCGATCGCGGCGATCGGCTTTTTGTGTCCCGAAAAGCGGCGAATCTGTTTCCCGCTTGCCGCGTCGAACGATCGTATCGCCAGATCGTCGCCCGCGCTGAAAACGATCGCGCCGCTTTCGTCAAACGCCGCCGCCGTTATCCGCTTGGCGCGAGATTGAAACTCCCGCGCCAACGCGCCGTTTGCTATCTCCCACAGCAAAACGCGCCCCTCCCAATCGCCGCTCAAAATACGGTCGCCTTGCGGCGAAACGGCGATCGCGCCAAAAAGCTCCGACGAGCCAAACGAGGCGACGGCTTTATCCGCTCTCGCCGCCCATACGACTTTGGGCGCGGGCGCTTCGGGCGTTTGCGGCGCCTGATCTTTTACGGCGCATCCAGTAAACGCGATCAACGACAAGATAAAAATGGCGGTTCTCATAGGCTTACTTTATCACATTTTAAGTTGGATCGACCTCCCAGAAGAAGTCGATCCACTCGTCGCTTTCGCGCGCGAAAAAGTCGGCGCGTATCGAGGCGGTGGGTTTTTGAAACAAAACCGCGCTTTTAAAGATCGTATCGGGATAGCGATCGCTCAGCGCGCCCAAAACGGCTTTCAGCGTTTCGCCGCTATCGGCGATCTCGTCTGCCACAAGCGCTCGTTTAACTCCGCTCAAATCAGGCGGGCGCTCTATTTTCGGCGCGGAGAGCTTCCTGCGACCGTCGTAACTAACGGCGCGTATCAGCGCGATATTGCGCGTATCGAGCGCCATAGCCAGAAAGTGCGCCAGCGTCAGCCCGCCGCGGCTTACGGCGACGACGCAGTCGATCCGCTCGCCTTTCAGCGCCGCCGCCAGCGCTTTGGCGTCGGTTAAGAAGCTGGCGTAATCATAGTATCGTCTTTGCATTAAATCCCTTTTTGGCTCGTCTAACGCAAAAGGATAACAAAAAGCCCTCTTTCGCGCCGCCGCCCGCTACGAGGGAACGGCAAGAAAGGACGCGGAAATCCATTTTTTGAACAATCGCGCTTATTCCCGCTTTGGTTGAGCGTTATTAAGGGCGGCAAGGGCTTCTTTGGCTTCCTCTATTCCATTATCGGCGGCTTTCTTAAGATACTCCCTCGCTTTGGTTATATCCTTTGGCGCTCTGCCATCCATATACATAAGAC
>JAITEA010000171.1 GCA_031282285.1 Helicobacteraceae bacterium | reverse complement strand
TTAGCGCCGCTTAAAGCTTACGATCGCGGGTCGTTAAGAAACCGCGACTTCGGCGGGATCGCTCTGCCACAATCCGTGTTTAGTACAGTAGCTAAGCGCCACGAGCTTCAGATTTTTCTGCGGCACGATGAAAAAGGTAACTTCGGCTTGACCTTTATTGCCGTGCCCTCCGTTTATGCCGCTAAGCAGCGTCGCCGTCGCCAAAAGCGTTTCGCGATCAAAGAGCTTGATCTCGTTGATGTAGTGATCCGTATCGTCTGGATGCGTGTAGTTCTTGCCCAGACGGACATTCACGGCGAGTTTCTCGCCAACCTTCGCGTTCGGCGCGACCGTGATAAACGGCGAGTGCCGATCGATATAGTCCTTTTTCGCCTCTTTCTCTTCGGGCGAAAGCTCGACATAAGCGTTGATGTTTGGCATACTTAATCCTTCTAACTAATTTTTGCGCTTCAATTATAGCCAAATAAGACTTAAATACTCTTATTTGGAATCCGTTTCTTTAATATATGCCTTGATAATCTCCTGCTTAACCGTCGGTTTGTCGGCAAAACCGGTAGCCACGCTTTCGATCTTCTTGACGACCTCTTGACCGCTAATCACGCGCCCAAAGATGGTGTGCCTGTTGTTAAGCCACGGCGTCGCGACCGTCGTGATAAAAAATTGCGATCCGTTGGTTTTCGGACCGGCGTTTGCCATAGCCAGCAGATAGGGCTTATCGAAGCTGGCGGCGGGGCTGAACTCGTCCTCGAAAGGCTTTTTCCATATCGATTCGCCGCCGCGCCCCGTTCCCGTCGGATCGCCGCCTTGGATCATAAAGTTCTTAATTACGCGGTGAAATATCAGCCCGTCGTAATAACCGTTTTTGATGTGCGTAGCGAAGTTTTCCGTCGCTTTGGGCGCGATATCGGGCAGCAGCTCGATCTCGATCGTTCCTTGCGTCGTCTCCAAAACCGCAATCGGAAATGACTCGCTCTTCGTAACCTGTTCCATACTCGCTCCTATAACGGGCAGCGCGGACAACAAAACCGCTCCAAGCGTAGCGATAAATCGTTTAACCATGCCGTTCTCCTTTTTTTGACAAGCCGTATTATGCGATAAGAGCGCTTTTGAATAAGCGCGCCGGCGCTCAAAACGCGGGTTTTACAGCGGCTAAAATCGGAGCGCGCTTCTCTTATTTGACGATCTGGGCTTTGTAAAACCTTCTAACTAATAGAGCGATACAACTTTCTTTGGCTGCTAAAACGCCCAAGCCGTCCAAAATTATGATATTGCGGATAAGATATCTATCGTTTTAAGCAAATATAATATATAATTTCGCCACAAAAAATATTAGGAGCAAACATGGCACGGTCCATAGATTACAAACGCTACAGCGAAGAGTTGGGCAACATTCTCGCGTTGTCCGATCTGATTAACCGCTACTCGTTCAGCGGTCGCAGAACCCGCGGTTCAAAAGCGCCCAAGCCGCAAAACAACAGAGCGCTGATCAGACTGCTGAAAAGCAAGTATGCGCTGAACGAAAGCGATCTCGGCGGCATTCTTAAGATCGTAGAAGGCAAAATCGCAGGCGGGTCGAAAGCCAAAGCCGCTGTAGGGCTCAGCGAAGCCGATCGCGCGCAACTCAAAAAAGAGATCGACGCGCTGATCGCGCAAATCGGCATCACGCTTCGCGAAGAAAATCTTAGCGAAGCCGACTATCTCCGCAAGATTAAAGGCAATCTGTCGGTACGCAAAGGCAAAATCCTATCGGTTGTTCATCCAACCAGAACGCCTAAAGCGAAAGCCTAGATCGTCTCCAAATAGGCGATCAGTTCCAAAGCCGCCTTTTTCAGAGGCGGCGTAAGTTTTTCGCCGTATCCAAACGAGCCGCCGCCGACTGAAAATATCAGATATTCGGCGGTAGTTCCATAAAGTTCGCGCGACATATTCATCAGCGACCAAGGGGTAAGCGAATGCGCCAAAACGCTATCGGCGCTTGGTAGCGGAACTGCAAAAACCCCCGCGTCCGTAGCGGCGTTCGCGTCGATAAAAATCACCCTGTCAAATCGCGCTATCATCTGGGCTAATTCGGGCGTAAGCTGTTGCGTTTGAACGCATACGCCGCGCGTTTTGAGCGATCGCGCCACAAAAACGCCAAACCCGTCGTCCTCTCTCAGCTCGTTGCCGTAACCTATAAAAAGCGCGTTCATATTCCGTCCAAATAGTATAATCGCCAAATTATTATGACAAAGAAATATTATGAACGGCGAAACTCTATCCAAGCGCGATCTGGCGCATATATGGCATCCTTGCTCGCAGATGAGCGAGTATCTTTTTGGCAAACTGCCGCTTATTCCTATCAAAAAAGCAAAGGGCGTCTGGCTTTACGATTACGACGGCGCGCGCTATCTCGACGCGGTTAGCTCTTGGTGGGTCAATCTGTTTGGGCACGGCGAGCCTCGCATTGCGCGGGCGATCGCGAAACAATCGCGCGAGCTTGAACACTGCATATTCGCCGGCTACACGCACAAACAGGCGATCAGACTCGCCGAGCGCGTAACCGCGATCGCGCCAAAGGGATTAAACCGCGTCTTTTTCGCCGACAACGGATCGGCGGCGATCGAGGTGGCGATCAAAATGGCGTTTCACTATTTCGCCAATCGCGGCGAAAACCGCCCTTTGGCGATCTCGCTGACCAACAGCTATCACGGCGAAACGCTCGGCGCGCTGGCGGTCGGCGATGTGGCGCTATACAAGCAAATATACGCCCCGCTACTGATCCAAACGCTTCAGGCTAAATCGCCCGCGCTCTTTTCGCAAGACGAGGCGCTCGCCGATATGCGGCGTATATTAAAAGGAAACGAGGGCAAAATATGCGCCGTTATCGTCGAACCGCTGGTTCAATGCGCGGGCGATATGGCTATGTACGAGCCTAGCTATCTTAAAGCGCTGCGCGTTTTGTGCGACGAGTTTGGCGTTTTGCTGATCGCCGACGAGATCGCCGTAGGTTTCGGCAGAACGGGAACAATGTTCGCTTGCGATCAAGCCGATATTTCGCCCGATCTTATGGCGCTGTCAAAAGGTTTGACGGGCGGATTTCTACCGCTGTCTTTGGTACTGACAAGCGACGATATTTACGACGCATTCTGTATCGACGATTACGGCAAAAAGAGCTTTCTGCACTCGCACAGCTACACGGGCAATCCGATCGCGTGCGCGGCGGCAAACGCAACGCTCGATATTTTTGAAAGCGGCGATATTCTAGGCGAAAATGCGAAAAAAGCGCGATATATAGCCGATCGCCTGTCCAAGATTGCGGCTTATCGCGTTAGCGGCGTCAGGCAAAAGGGTATGATCGCGGCGTTTGAACTCGCCGGCGTTGAGTATAGCCGCGATCTGACGATCCGCGTTACCCGCGAAGCGTTAAAACGCGGCGTTATGCTCCGCCCGCTTGGAAAGACTATATATATTATGCCGCCGTACGCGATCAAAAAGCGGCAAATCGATCTTTTATTCGACGCGATCGAGGATATATTAAGCGCGCTCTAGCGTTTGGGCGGTTTAGG
>JAITEA010000064.1 GCA_031282285.1 Helicobacteraceae bacterium | reverse complement strand
AAAACGCCGCTTTCTTGCATACGCGCCCAAGTCGAGCTGCCCACCGCCGCCGCGTCGGCTTTGCCCGAGCGCAGCGCTTCCAGCGCCTCGTACTCGCTTCTGCCCGTGTCGCCGTGTTTGCCGATGTCGCTGTCAAACAAAAGCGGCGAAAACTTGACGCCCGCCTCCTGCAGATAATATAACGGCATAATCTTTGCCTGCGCCGAATCGGCGCTGCCCAGCGCGACGGTTTTGCCGTTCAGATCGCTTAGACTTTTGAAGCCGCTCGTAGCGCGAGCAATCAGCTTAGAAGTAAAGCCGATGTCCGTATCGCGCATCGCCAGCGCGATCGCCGCGCCATTGGCGGCGTACCGCGTCTGAATATAGGCGACATTGGTGTTCCACGCTATATCGATATGCCCCTTTAGCGCCGCTTCCGTCTGGAAGCCGTAGCTTGAAAAGAGCGCGTATTCAAGATTGACGCCGCGAGAGGCGAAGTGATCCCGCGCAATATCCCAGATGGGAACCACCTTCGGATCGTAGGCTACCGCGCCTAAAACAACTCTGATCATATTTGCTCCTTATAACGGCGATTGATCGGTTAAAACTCTGCCAAGCCAGATCGTCAGCACATCGACGGAAGGCGCCATCACAGCCGCGGCGTACGAATCGCGCAGCAGTCTTTCAAGCGGCAGCCGTTTGGTGTAAGCCGCGCCGCCGCCGACTCGCATCGCCAGACGGCACGCCTCCACCGCGTTGTCGCTTGCGTTGATCCTCGCGGCGACAATCTGCGCGAAGGTGTCCGCCGCGCCCTCCGCCCCGCGTTTTGCCGCGCTCAGCGTCAGCGCTTTGGCGCTTTGAGCCAGCGCGTAGATTTTCGCCAGATGCTCCTGAACCGTCGGAATATGGCTTAGCGGATTATCGCCGTAACGCCTGTTTTTGGCGCGATCGATCGCCGCGTTACCCGCCGCGATCGCCAGCGCCGAGTAGATCGCCGCAAGCCCCGCGATAAAGAGCGGTCCAACCGCGTCAAATACGACCGCCGTCCCTTTGAGCGCGCCGCCGATCCTGCGCGATTTGTCGATCTCCAGACTTTCGAGGATCATAGGCATAGAGTTGTTGCCGCGCATACCAAGCCCGTCCCACGCGGTCGGCTCGAACGACAACCCTTTGGCGCCAAGCGGCACGCTCCACACGTCAAGCCCTTCGCCTTCCAAAGAGGGGGCGACGACCAGATACTCGTCGGCGACCAGCGCGGTGGTAACGAAGCTCTTGCTTCCGTTTAATATCGCCGTTTTGCCGTTGTCTCGCGCCGCTATTTCGGGGTTGTAAAAGTGCGTCCCCGTCCCCGTTTCGCTGAAGGCGAGCGCCATAATTTTCTTGCCCTGCGCCACCTGCGGCAGAAACTCGCGCTTCATCTCGTCGGTACCAAACATAACCACCGCCAGCGTCGCCACATTGTGCATCATATAACACAGCGCGGTCGTGGCGCAGTATTCGCCCAGCGCCATACACGCTTCGGCGTGATCTAGCATATTGCCGCCAAGCCCGCCAAACTCCTTTGGAACCATCATTCCGAAGTAACCCGACGCTCTGATCGCCTCGAACGACTCTATGGGAAAACGCCCCTCTTTGTCGGCGCGCGTCGTATGCGGCGCGACTTTTTCAGCCGCGAAGCTACGGATAGTTTCGTAGTAACTCATTGTTTTCCTTTACATAAAGTTGGGGGTGTGAATAGCCGAAAGCTCGATCGCCAGCTTCTCGTCTATGCCCACCTCGATTAGCCGCCTGACGCGGTTTTTGTTCATTCTCGCTTTGAGGCGATCGACCGCCTCCAGCCCCGCTTTGAAACTCCGCCCGCCCTCGCTTCCGCCCGCCACCTTCGCCAGCGCCTCGATCAGCAGCGTCGATTCGCCGCTCATCTCGTCCAAAAACGCCTTGCGCTTATGCGTTGCCTCTTTGATCCTGCGAATCTGATACGGGTTATGCTCCAGATTTGCCTTGACGTGCGCCATACCGTAGGCGACATGGCGCGCTTCGTCGGCTTTTGCCAGCGTTACGATCCGCTTGGTAACTTCGTCCGGCGCGTTCTCCTCCAAAAACGAGAGCAGATCGAGGAAGGTGCCTTCGCCCATAATATGCAGCAAAAACGAGGTTTTCAGGTAATCCTCCTCGACAAAGAGCGAGTACAGGCTTCGCTGCGTAACCGCGCTGCTGTATTGCAGACCGCCGCCGTTTGCCATCGCGCGCTTGACGAAGGCTTCGATATGCCGCGCCTCGTCGTTGATCAGCGAGGCTAGAAACAGCACGACCTCCATATAGTGCGGGTTGATGCGGCTGATAAACTTACCCGGAATATACAGCGCGGAAAACTCGTTCTCGGCAAGATAGGTCATAATCTGCGCGATCGCGCGCTCCAGAAAATCGGGCAGCTTGGGCAGTTTGTCCCACGCGATATCGCGCGAGGCGTTCCACTGCGCGTTTTTCGCCTCCTCGTAGAGCTTCGCGATCGGGCGCGACCATATCTGCTTTTTGTGGTTGAGGCTGAAAGGGTAGATAGGACTGCCCGCTTCGATCGCCGCGCCGCGCGGCATAAGACCGAAATATTCCGGCGCCTTGATCTCGATATTCGCCGTAGCGCCGCAAAGCCAGTCGCCGACTTTGATCGCGCCCTCCTCGTCTCGCGGCAGCGTTACGCCCCAATCGGCTTTTTGCGCGTAGGAGCTCGCCGCGTTCTTGCGTATCAGAAAATGCGCCTCCTCGCCCTCCAAAGTAGCCAACAGCGTGTGCCCTTTGAGGCGGCACCAGCCGTCGAGATCGCCGCGATCGCTTGCGCGATCGGTTTGCAAATCTAGGATTTCGTCTTTGTTCAGCAGTAAAAGCGCGTTTTCGAGTTTGAGGTATAGCGATCTGCCAAGCGCGAGATCGCGGCAGTCCAGCGCGGCGTTTGGCGCGGTTAAGGTTTGCAAAGGTTTGTCCGTTTTTGGCGTGCGCTCCAAACTGGAGCCAAACTAAACGGCTAATGTTAGCGCGCTAAACTTAATTTTCCGTCTCGATCAAAGACCCAA
>JAITEA010000050.1 GCA_031282285.1 Helicobacteraceae bacterium | reverse complement strand
GTTCCGATTTTGGAGCAGTACAGCATAGACGAGTTTTTCGGATCGCTCGACGGGTTTATAAAAGAGAGCGAAACGGAGCGTTATCTGCGTAATATGCAAGCCGATCTTTACAAAGAGTTAAGTCTGCCCGCTTCGATCGGCGCGGGAGCTAATAAATCAATCGCGAAACTCGCGGCAAAAAGCGCAAAACCTTTTGGCGTGCTGGTCGTAAAAAACCGCGATACAAAAAACTTCGTAAACGACAAACCAATAAGAGCGCTTGCGGGGATAGGACGCAAGATTGGCTCTTATCTGGAGCGCTACGGCATAAAGACGCTGGGCGATATACTCGGATCGCCCAGCCTGCTAACCGCGCTTGGCAAAAACGGGCGCGATCTGCTGCGCGAGCTAAACGGCGAACCGATCAGATTTGAAGCCGATCCGCGAGAGCGCAAACAGATAGGCATATCGCGCGTTTTCGATCCGATCGTCGATCGCGACGAGGCGCTCAGAAGAGTTTTGATCCTGTGCGGACATCTGGCGTATAATATCGCCCGCGCCAAAAAAGAGCCTCGCGGCTTTTCATTTACGATAGGCTATAAGGTTTTTCCAAGCGAACACATTAAAATTAAAACCGATCGTTTATTTAGCGAAAAACTGTTAAGAGATATAGCAAAAGATGCGTTTAGAGAAATTGATAAAAATCCGCTGGACGCGATTAACTATTTCGCGATCTGCGCGTGCGATTTTGCGGGTAGATTTGCCGCGGGCGAACTGCTGCATTGGCAAAAAGACGGCAAAAACCGCGCCGTGGGCGACGCGCTATATAAAGCGCGAACCAAATACGGATACGGCATTTTAACCTACGCGAAATCTACTTGATAAATTTCGCGTTAATCATTCCGCAAAACTCGCCGCCGCGATAGAACTCCACGCGGTAGGTCGATCCACGCACATCTTCGCTAAAACGCGCCGTCATATCCTTTTTGGCGAGCGTGATATTGCTTTCGTTCTGCGAGCCTTTGGCGCTAAAGCCGATCACATTTACGCGCACGCCGTCGATGGGCGCGATGTTAAAGTTTTTTTCGATCGCGATAGTATCGCCGATCGCAGCGTTGCGGCTCTCTCCGTCGATTGCGACGGCAATTGCGCCCAGTTTGCAATCGTCGCCGAAAAATTGCGGGTAAAACGAGCTGACGCGCTTATTGCCGATGAAAATATCGTAGCGATCGTCGGTTTGCTTCATCGCGCCAAGCGGGTGATTGAAAACGAAGCGATCTTGGTTGTCCCCGCGTAGCGGCACATAACGCATAATATTTCTTAGCTCCGTAAGCTCCAGCGATATTTTATCGTTGATTTTAAGCCTCCCCGCGTCGTCCAAAACCGCCTGTATATCTTTGGCGTTAAGCTCAAAATCGCGCTCGTACTCAATATCCATCACCTTCATAAACTCCTCGATGGAGCGCAGGTGATACTCGACTTTCAGGGCGAGCGCGTCGATATTTTTGCTGGTTTCTTGCCCAAACGCAGGTTTAAGGTTGGTAACGGCGAAATAGGTAAGCGACTTTTGCATCTCCTCGTCTTTATAGCGCGTCTCCGTGTTTTTGACGCGGAAAAAGTGATGCTCCTCTTTAAGCGACGCGCCCATATTGTCCGTAACGCGCTTGGCGATCTCGTCCATATTGCCGAACTTCACGTCGGCAAGCGTTTTTTGGTCTATGACAAGCGTTTGCCCCCACGCTCGCGGGTTGAATATGGTGCTCTCCCACCGCTCGCGGTAAAATCCGTGTCCGTCGTGAAGATTGAGTATCAGATCGACCTGCGGATCGAGCGCGATCTTTTTGATCTCGCGCACCATATCAAAATCGCGATCCTTTTCGGCGATCTTGAAAAATTTGCGATTCATATCGCCGTATATTCCGCGCCTCGAGCGGACTATGCTTTCGGCGTTCAGATTCGGCGTTACCCAAACCGCGCCTTTTTTGATCGTGTAATGCGAGGCTAAAATGGCGGGCGCGAAGTAGCCGCCCGGTTCGTCGCCATGCACGCCGCCCACGACGAGGAGCGTGGCGCCAGTTTGATTGCCCTCTAGTTTGTAGAGGCTAAAGCGCAGAAATTCGCCCGTCTCGCTCGCTTTGATCTCTTGGTCGGACCAGATTTTTGCGACTTCGACGCCGCCAAACGCCGCTACCGCGAGCGTTAGTAAGAGAGGCAGAATGCGCATTGACGCTCCAAACGCGAAATAGATGCGCGATATTAGCGAAATTTTGAATATTTGACAAACGCTCAAAAACCCTCTGCCGCTTGCCGCCGCGCTTTTAACGCGCTTTTTTGTACTTATGATACGCTTCAAAACGCGATATAATATAACCGCTTATATAGCTAATAGTTTCTAATTACTACCTCGTCGATTTCGCCGCGTTTTGCCGTGTCCGAATTAACCGCTCTTTTTGCGCGCACAATAGCGATGTTATAGGCGGCGTACTGCGCTTTGATAAACTCTGTAGCGGAGTTGGACAGCATAAACTTTAATCCTCTCGCGTTCAATTTATCGCACTCTTCGCGCAATCTTATTTGATCGTCTCGGCTAAATCCGCCTTTGGAATAGCCGGTGAAACCAGAGGTGTCGGAAACGGGATCGTATGGCGGGTCAAGATATACAAAAGAGCCTTCTGGCAAACCACTCAAAACTTCCGCGTAATCGATAGAGGTTAAACGAATATCGGCGGAGTTAAGATATGAGCTGACGGCTCTAAGCGCGGGTTCGTTTATAATGTTTGGATTTTGATAGCCGCCGAACGGCGAATTGAACTCGCCCGCGCTATTTACTCTAAACAAACCGTTATAGCAGGTCTTGTTTAAGTACAATATACGGGCGGCTTTCTTTACTTCGGATATGGCGGCGTACTTCAGTTTGTCTCTGTCCCAATCTCTTACGGCGTAGAAATAATCGGCTTCGTTTTTAAAACTTCGCAAAGTGGCGATAAGGGCTTCTAAGTTGTCTCTGATCGCGCCGTAAACGCGGATTAGCTCTTCGTTGATATCGTTGATATAGGCAGTTTTTGGCTGCAAGTCAAAAAATAGCGCGCCGCCGCCGACAAAAGGTTCGCAATACGCGTCAATACGCTCTGGAAGCAACGAGGTCAGCCTATCTAGCAACTGGCGTTTGCCGCCGACCCACTTCAAGACGGGGGCGACCAATTTGTTTTTTGCATACTTCATCGGCGCTCTTTGAAATCTAGTCGCATCTGATTTAGCCGCTCTTTTTCTTGTTTTTACGCAATCGTTACGCTTCGTAGGCGATCGGGTCTTTCGCGCCCGCGAGCGCGAAACCCTTCAGCCGCAGGCGGCAGCTTTCGCACACGCCGCACGCTCTATCCTCGTTTTGGTAGCAGCTCCAAGTAAGCTCGAGCGGCGCGCCAAGTTTGAGCGCCTCGCGGACAATCTCGGCTTTGCTAAGATGAATCAGCGGCGCTACGATTGCGATCTTGGTTTCGTCTTTCACGCCCAGCGCGATCGCGCTTTCAAGCGATCGCAAAAACGCCTCCCTGCAATCGGGATAGCCGCTGGAATCCTCCTCCACCGCGCCGATGACGATCTCGTTCGCGCCCTCTTTTTCGGCGATCGCGGCGGCTATGGACAAAAAGATGCCGTTGCGAAACGGCACATAGGTGATCGGTACGCCGGCGGCGAAATCGCTCGGCACGGCGATGGATCGATCGGTGAGCGCGCTGGCGCCGATCGCTCCGAAAAAGCCGAGATCGATCGTATAACGAGATGCGATCTCGTAGCGATCGCACAGCGCGTTAAACGCTTCGCGCTCCCTGCTTTCGGTGCGCTGGCGGTAGTCGAAATGTACGCAGATCGCCTCTTTGCCGCTTGCGATCGTCAGCGCCAGCGCCGTAGCGCTGTCCATACCGCCCGAAACTATGCAGACCGATTTATTCATAGGCGAAGTTTAACAAGTTTGGAATAACTTTTGCTGTAAAATTGCAATTAAATAGCCGACAAGGATCGCAGGTGATAGAGATTAACCGCTCAAACAAATATGTCGAAGCCGCGCTGAACGCCAGAGCGACGCGCCAAGATATTATCAGCTCCAATATCGCCAATATCGACACGCCGTTTTACCGATCGAAAGATATTCATTTTGAAGGTATGCTGAGCGCGCAGGCGGACAGCGAGTTCAACCGCCGTCTGAACAAAAAACTTGCGCTGGCGCAAACCAATCCGATGCATCTTCAGCCCAAGTCCAACTTGCCCGAAAAGCCCGTCTTGTTCTACCGCGACGGGCATATGGCGCGCAACGACGGCAACACGGTCGATCTGGATATCGAGACGAGCGAGCTTAGCAAAAACGGCGTGATGTACAACGCCTTGTCGAGCGCGTATCAGAAAAACCGCGCGATCTTCGCCGCGGCGCTCGAGGCGAGCAAAAATCTATCGTAAGGAATAACCGATGATCGCCCTCTACGAGTCGGTCGAGAGCTTAGACAAGCGCGCCGTGGAAACTTTCGCTATGAGCGAAGAGCTGTTGATGGAGCACGCGGCGATCGCGATCGAGCGCGAGATCGTTAGGCGCTTCGATCGCGGCGAGGTTTTGATCGTATGCGGAGCGGGCGACAACGGCGCGGACGGGCTGGCGCTGGCGCGGCTGCTTAGTATGCGCGGCGGTTTTAAGCCGAAGGTTTACGCGCCGTTTGGCGTCAATTCGCCGCTTGGCAAACGGCAGTTGGAGCGCGTTCGCGCGCTTGGGATCGCGGAGGTTAGCGCGGTCGAGCCGTCGGATATCGCGATCGACGCGCTCTTTGGCGGCGGGCTTAACCGCAAGCTCGACGAAAACGCCGCGGGCGTGGTGAAGGCGATCGACGATATGCGCGCCTTCAAGATCGCCTGCGATATTCCAAGCGGCGTCGATAAAGACGGCAACTTCGATATATGCGCCAAAATGGACTTGACGGTAACGATGGGCGCGCCCAAACTCGCCTTGTTCAACGACAAGGTTAAAGATCGCGTCGGCGAAATCATCGTAGCCGATCTCGGCATTCCGCGCGAGGCGTACGCGGCGCAAGCCGACGCCTTTTTGCTTGAAATCGGCGATCTGCGCCCGCCGTTTCGCGGCAAACAGGACAGCCACAAAGGTACCTACGGGCATCTTGCCGTCGTGATGGGCGACAAGAACGGCGCGGCTTTGCTCTCGGCTATGGCGGCGCTGCGGTTTGGCGCTGGGCTGACGACGGTGATTAGCAAGGAGCGGCACATTCATCTGCCGTTTGATCTTATTCAGGCGCAAAAGCCCGCCGAAACGACCAAGGCGATCGCGCTTGGAATGGGGCTTGGCGAGGCGTATCTGGACGAGGAGCTGCTGGAGATGGTCGGCGATCTCCCCGCCGTTATCGACGCCGACGCGCTCTCCCGCCCGATTATCGGCGCGTTGCTGGAGCGAAACGCCCCCTCGATACTGACGCCCCACCCCAAGGAGTTCGCTCTGCTGCTGAAGCGGTGCGGTATGGGCGATTACAAAGTAGCGGATATACAGGACAAACGAATGGCGTTAGCGCTGGAGTTTGGCAAAGCCTTTCCCAACGCGGTCTTGGTACTTAAAGGCGCGAATACGATTATCGCAAGCGGCGCGAGACGCTTTATCAACCCGCACGGAACGCCCGCGTTAGCCAAAGGCGGCAGCGGCGACGCGCTCGCGGGTATGATCGGCGCGCTGCTGGCGCAGGGCTACGATCCGCTCCACTCGGCGATCCACGCCTCTTTGGCGCACGCGATGGCGGCTAAGCGCTACGAGGGGACGGACTTTTCGATGTTGCCGACCGATCTGATCGCCGCGCTCAAGACGCTTTAGCGCCAAACGCCGCGTTTGCGAGCGCCGGTTATTGACGCGCAATCAGTCCGGCGGGCAGATTAAACCTTTCGCGTAGCCGCTCCTCCTGCGCCGCCATTTCGCCGCCGTCGGTTTCGTGATCAAAGCCCAGCAGATGCAAGAGTCCGTGTAGAAACAAAACCGCGATCTCTTGCTCCGCGCCGTGCCCAAACGAACGCGCCTGAGCGGAAGCGGCGTCGATTGAGATAACGATCGAGCCAAGCGGGGAGCGCGGAAAATCGGCGATCGGAAAGCTCAGCACATCGGTTGGTTTGTCTATGCCGCGCCGCTCTTTGTTGAGCTCGCGCATAGCCGGATCGCCTATCAAAACAAGCTCGATTGTCTTATCGCTTAAGCTATCCGCGATCGCTTCGAGCGGCGCGGGGTCAAAAGCAAAGCGCGTTTCGTTAATAAAGTCAATCATCGCGCAATTGTAGCGCCCTTTGGCGGCGCGGTCTATGGCGGGCAAAACCGAACGCGGCAAATAGGCGGCGCGGTAAAATATCGCTTATGCAACGGCGTTTAATTTTACTCAAGCAACTTTCTAAACTATATCAACTCCAGCGGTTTGGAACAGGCTATTTTCAAAGCGAACCGATCGCCGCGCGAGAGGAGTTGCCGGACGATCCCAAGCGGCTTAGCGCGATGATTGCCGGCTGTCATTTGTGCGAGTTGTCCAAACGCCGCCAACACGCGCTGATCGGAACGGGCGCGATGAAAAGCGCGCTGATGTTCGTAACCGAGGAGCCAAGCGCGCGCGAGGACGAGACGGGCAGGTGGTTTTGCGGCGGTTCGGGCGAAATGATGAAAAATATGATCGAGCGCGCTATGGGGCTGGAGCTGGACGATATTTATCTGACCGCCGCGATCAAATGCCACTCGTTCGGCGCCGAGAG
>JAITEA010000009.1 GCA_031282285.1 Helicobacteraceae bacterium | reverse complement strand
AAACCAAGCTGACCGTATTCGTTAAATCCGGCGGCGTAAACTTTGCCGTTTTTGGCAAGCGCAAGCGAATGAGCGCCGCCCGCGACTATGGCGGTAATGTTTTTGCCCTTTAGCGAGGTTACTTCGGTAAAGGCGATGCCGTTGGCTCCCTTTCCGCTATCGCCTAAACCAAGCTGTCCGTATTCGTTATCTCCCGCGGCGTAAATCTTCCCGTCGGTAATAACGAACGAGAAAGCGAAGCTTGTAGCGACGGCTTTAAGAGCGCTTTGCGCGCTGTTATCGCTCTTTTTGTTTGAGCAGCCAATTAGCGACAGCGCCAAGCAAAGCGCGCCTATAAAGCCAACGGCGGAGAGTTTTGGTTTGAGAGGCGAAAACGACGGCATTAGCGATCCTTCGCGGTTAAAGTTGCGCCAATTTTACCCGCCTTTAACTTACCGAAATAAACCCGTCAAACGGCTAAGCGATCACGCTTGTTTTTACCCACGCTTCATAATCGGCGCTTGCGTTAAACTCGCGAAAGATCAGCTCGGGCAGATCGTATGGGTGTTCGAGCTTAAACAGCGCCTCGATCGCGGCGATCTTGTCCGGCGCTGTTTTGATGATAAGCAGCCATTCGGCGCTTGTTTCGATCGCGCCGTTCCACCAATACGAGCTGGATATATTCGGCGCGATCGAGACGCACGCGGCGAGGCGGTTTTGCGTAAGCGCCGCCGCTAGTTTTTTCGCCGCCGTTTCGTCGCCGACGGTCGTCATAGCCAGCGCGATCATCTGGTGATCTCCGTGCTTACGCCTTCGGAGGTGAATATTTCCAGCAGCAGCGCGTGTTCTACGCGCCCGTCCAATATGTGCGCCTTATCCACGCCGTATTTGAGCGCCTCGAGCGCGGAATCGACCTTGGGAATCATACCGCCGGCTATCGTCCCGTCGGCTTTGAGCCGTTCGATATCGGCGCGGCTAAGCGATCTGAGCAGGTTTTTGTCCTTGTCCAGCACGCCCGCCGTATCGGTCATAAAGATCGCCTTTTTTGCCCTGATCGCGCCGGCGATCGCGCTTGCCATCGCGTCGGCGTTGATGTTGAACCCGGGCTGCGACGGCTCGATCGCGCTTGCTATTGGCGCCACGACGGGCACAAAGCGATCGTTGATAAGTTTGAGCAGCAAATCTGGATTGACATCGCGCACCTCGCCCGTAAAGCCCAGATTTTCGATAGCCGAAGCCTTGACGAAACCGCCGTCTTTGCCGTTTACGCCGATCGCTTTGGCGCCGTGATCGTTTAGCAGGCTGACAATCTCCGTGTTGATCTCGCCAATCAGCGCCATCTGCGCCACGCGGAGCGCGTCGCGATCGGTAACTCTCAGCCCGTCTCTAAACTCCGCTTTCACGCCCAGCCGCTGGCTAAGCTCGGTAATCGATCTGCCGCCGCCATGCACGACGACGGGTTTCATACCCACAAGGCTGAGCAGGGCAATATCCTGCGCGAACTTATCCTTCAGCCGCTCCTCGATCTGCGCCGCGCCGCCGTATTTAATCACGATCATCTCGCCGTAAAACTTGCGGATATAGGGGAGCGCGTCCAGAAGCGTCTGAACTACTAGTGGTTTGGCTTGCATTGCGATCCTTATTTGAGCGGCTCTATCGCGCGGTTAAGTTTGTCTTCGAGCGTATCGTTGAGGTTAAAAACCCTGTTCAGCACATCGTTATTCGCGGCTGAGATATGACAGCTTTTGCAGTCGCCAAGCGTTTTATGCTCATCGACGCTTTTATCCAGCGAGCTTTCGGCGTGGCAGCTAAAGCAGTTGCCGCCGCACTCGGCGTTTGGCGAGGAGATCTCCTGATGGCACAAAACGCAGTTTTGTAAAACGGCGTGATCGCTATCCTCTTTGAGCGATCCGCTAAGTTGCGCGTGGCAGCTTACGCAATCGCCGCTACAGGTAAAAGCGATGGTCGCCAAAAACGCGAAGAGAAAAAACGATCTCATAGTCCGGCATTATACGCGCCGCCTCTTACGAGGCGATCGCGTTTGCTAAAAGATATATCTTACGCCAGCCGCAAGGCGCGTTTGAGACTCGTAGTCGCCACTCGCCGTGTCGTTCTCCGCTGTGTCGTCCCACACTGTATCGTCGCCAAACTTGCCGATAACCAGCGCCGCCTCCGCCCTGAACGATTTGGTAATCGCGTATTCGGCGCGAAGGTCGATCTCGGAATAAGTTTCGCCGTCCGCGTCCGTAACGCCCAGCATAGCGCCAGCCCACAGCTTATCCACGGCAAACTCCGCGCCCGCGTAAAGCGTCATAGCTTCGGCTACAAATATCTGACAACCGCCGTCCCAGAACGGATTCATCGTATTTGCCCTGCCGCCCGCGCCCGTCTTATGCCACTGCTTGCCCGTCGTCCCTATTGAGCCAAGCCCGTCGGAACCTGCCAGCGCGAAACCGCCGAAAAAGTTCAGGTTAGAGTTAAGCCGCACGTCGCCCTGCAACTCGACAAAAAAGCCGTCGTCTTCGGCGCCATCGTCGTCTTCGGCGCTTAGCGCCAGTTGTCCCGTTACCGCAAAGCCGCTATCTTTTTTCAGCTTGTCAAACTCAAACTTGCCGCCAAACCACATAGCCACATCGGGTATAAAGTAAAAATATGGATTTACGCCGATATCGCCCGATTTGATATTAGCGTCAAGCGCAAACGCGCCGTCGTCGCTTACCTCTCGGTAATCGCGATAAACTACGCCCGCGTCGTAGTCTGGCAGCGCCATAGATTTGATATAGGCGCCAAGAATACGAATATCGGGAGAGATTTTAAGCTCGCCGTACGCGGCTTGGTAGTAGTGCGGAGCCAGAACCAGATCGAACTCCTGACGACCCGCCGCGATCGAAAACTTATCGGTAAAATATCCGATATTCGCCGTATGCAGAACGGATTTATCGCCGCTGAAAGTAACCTCGTCGTCTTTCCACCAGACGCCGATCCCGCTTAAGCCGATATCGCCGCGTATGTTGGAAAGACTCGCCGTCGTGAAATAGAGATCGGCGTGTCCGTATAAAAACGAATCGTCCTCGCTGCTAAACTGCGCCATAGCCGACAGCGCGCCGCCATTTTTGCCTTTTGTAAAGGCTTCGTCAATA
>JAITEA010000008.1 GCA_031282285.1 Helicobacteraceae bacterium | reverse complement strand
CCCGCGCTGTTCTTGCTCGACCTCGACAGCTTCAACGAGATCAACGACGTGTATGGCACAAAGATTGGCGACAAGGCGCTGATCGAGACGGCAAACGCGCTGCGCGGGTATCTCGCGGAGTCGGCGGCGGATACGAAGCTCTACAGGCTTTCCGCCGACGAATACGGCGTTTTGGCGTTTGATCAAAGCAAATGCGGCGGCATCAGGCATTTTGCCGAGTCACTGCTGGAACGGCTGGAGAGCGCGCCGTTTAATCTCGACGGCTTCGAGGTGTATATGAGCGCGAAAGTCGGCTATACGCTGTCTAAAACCGACGCGCTCTCCAAAGCCGATATGGCGCTCAGAACGGCAAAGCGCGAACACAGAAACGCCGTCTGCGCCGAAGATTTGGCCGGCGCGAAACGGGAGATGAGCCAAAATCTCCTATGGATTTCCAAGATCAAAAAGGCGATCGACGACGATCGCGTGCTGCCCTTTTTCCAGCCCGTCGTCGATCTGAAAACGGGCGCGATCGTCCAATACGAATGCCTGATGCGTATCGTGGAGGACGGCGCGATCGTGGAGCCGCCGGAGTTTCTGGCGATCGCCAGAAAAACGAGGCAGTATCGCAGGCTCTCGCAGATTATGATCGAGAAATGCTGCCGCTATTTTTCGGACAAATCGCAGGATTTCAGCTTCAATATCAATATGGACGATATGTGCAGCCTCGATTTCAAGAAATACCTAAAGCTGATAATCAACAAATACGGCGTGGCGCGCAGGCTTGTGATAGAGCTGTCGCAAAAAGAGCGGATCGACGCCTATCCCGAAGCCGAACTGTTTATCGGCGAGTTCAGGGCGCTAGGATGCAGGCTCACGCTCGACGACTACGGCGCGGGATCAAGCTCGCAAAACCTTATCGCCTTAAAGCCCGATTTTATCAAGATCGACGGCTCGATCGCGGGGCATATCGACGCCGAACGCGAAAATCTGATCTATTGCGAGGCGATAGCCGAGTTTGCCAACAAGCTGGGCGTAAGAGCCGTCGCCAAACACGCGCACAACGAGACGATCGGCAAGCTGGCAAACAGAGTGGGCATAGGTTACGCGCAGGGATTTTTCTACTCCGAGCCGACGAGCAAGATCGGTCATAAGTGATCCTCGCGATCGAATCTAGCTGCGACGACAGCGCGATCGCGATAATCGACAGGCAAAGCCTCGAGATCGTTTTCGAGGGCAAAACCTCGCAAAACGACGCGCACAAACCTTTTGGCGGCGTGGTACCGGAGCTTGCCGCGAGGCTTCACGCGGAAAATCTGCCCAAATTGCTGGAGGGCGCGAAGCCCTATTTTTTGCGCATCAAGGCGATCGCCGTTACCAACGAACCGGGTTTAAGCGTCGCGCTAGCGGAGGGCGTAGTAATGGCGCAGGCGCTATCTCTTGCGCTGAATAAACCGATCTTGCCGATTCACCATATCAAAGGGCATCTGTATTCGCTCTTTATGCGCTCCAAGGCGCGTTTTCCGCTAAGCGCGGCGATGGTTAGCGGCGGGCATACGGCGCTGATCGAGGCAAAGGATTACGGCAATTTCAGCCAGATCGCCGTCAGCCTTGACGACGCGCTTGGAGAGGCGTTTGACAAAGCGGCGAAGATGTTGAATCTCGACTATCCCAGCGGCGCGGCGCTTGAGAAGGCGGCGCGATCGGGCGACGAAAACCGCTTCGATTTTCCGCTGCCGCTCAAAGGCGATCCCAGACTGGCTTTCAGCTTTTCGGGGCTGAAAAACAGCGTCCGGCTCGCGATCGAGGCGCTTGAATCCGCCGGTTCGCTTGAAGCGCAAACAAAAGCCGATATAGCCGCCTCGTTTCAAAAGGCGGCGATCGCGCACCTTCTGGACAAAACGCGCCGCTACGCGCAAAAGGCGCGCCCCAAACAAATGGGGCTGATAGGCGGCGCGAGCGCCAATCTGATATTGCGCGATCGCTTCGGCGCGCTGTGCCGCGAGTTTGACTGCGAGCCGCTCTTTGCGCCGCTGGAGTATTGCGGCGACAACGCGGCGATGATCGCAAGAGCCGCGATCGAGGCTTACGATCTGGGTCTTTTTTGCGATCCCGCGGCAATCCAAATCCGCTCCCGCGCTCCATTCGCGCCCCCCGCTATTTGTATATAACTCGCTTGCGTGTAAAATGGCGCGGTAATTTTAAGCGAAAACGAAACGCCGTTTTCGCTAACGCGTGAAGGGCGACAATGGCGGTTAAAACGCTGACGCTGGCTTCGATCTACGAGCTTCAGGGATTGCGGAGCGAGGCTATGGAGATATACCGCGAGATTTTGGCTAAAGAACCCGACAATATAGACGCCAAGCTCGCGCTGGCGCGGCTTAACGGCGTTCGGCGCAAGTTTGAGGGCGTAAACGCGCAGATGAGGGAGTTTTTTATCAAGATCGATTCGCCGGCGGAGTTCGCGGAGTTTGAGCGGTGGCTGGCGTTTTAGCGCGGCGCGTTACGGAAAGGTATTGGCGATGGAACTAAAAGAGATGGTGCTCGCGGCGCTTGCGGATATGCAAGAGGCGCAAGAGAGGGAAAAAGAGAGGATTATCGAAGCCGCGTTCAGCCAGCCTAACGAGGCGCCCGCCTTGCCGAAAAACGCGGAAACAGGCGCGAAAGAGGCGGCGGCGCAAGAGGCGATTGATCCGGTTTCGCCGGTTTCGCCCGCGCAAGCGCAAAACTATAGCGGCGAAACAGACGACGCGAAAGAGCCAATCGAGCAAGCCGCGTCCGCCGCGTCCGTTTCGCAATCGCCGATCGCGCCTCAACAGCAGGCGGCGGCGGACGGCGAAAGCGACCAAATAAGCGACCGCGCGCGCGACGAGGCGAAGTTCTTAAGCGCGGTAAAAGAGCGGCTGCTGGTTCTGTTCGAGGGCTTTCAGTCGCCCAACAACAAAGCGGTAGAGGCGAAGGTGGATTTGACGCTTAACTTTTTAGAATACCTACTGAGCGCGATCGAGGAACGGCTGGACGAGTTAAAGCTGGCGAATTAGAGCGAAATTGAGGCTTCCAGAACGCTTTCAAGCCGATTTCAGCCGTATCAAAGCGGCGATAGAGCCGCTGACAAAACGCGCTTATTTCGTGGGTGGAGCGACGCGCGACTGGCTGCTTAAGCGCGACTTTAACGATATAGATATAGAGATTTACGACATCTCCCCCGATCGTTTCGACGAGGTTATGAAAGCGATCGGCGCGATCGGCGTGGGCAAAAGCTACTTCGTCTATAAGCTTGGCGCTTTCGATCTCTCCCTACCGCGATCGGAGCAAAAAACGGGGCGCGGGCATAAAGCCTTCGGCGTGGCGTGGGAGAACGATCCGCTCAAAGCCTGCCGCCGCAGGGATTTTACAATCAACGCGATAATGATCGATATTTTTAGCGGCGAGAGGCTGGATTTTTACGGCGGCGGGCGCGATCTCGAGGCGAAAATGATCCGCCATATCGACGATCGCGCCTTCGCGGAGGATAGTTTGCGCGTGTTAAGGGCGGCGCGGTTTGCGGCGCGGCTGGGGTT